>NZ_JADEWG010000141.1 GCF_015207735.1 [Phormidium] sp. LEGE 05292 | reverse complement strand
CCTCTGCCCCTCTGCCCCTCTGCCCCTTAAGCTTCTCTTATAGCTTTACGGGTTGCGGAAGAAAATAAAATTATCCATAACCCATCAAAAATTAGGTTAATACCTAATAGTAACCCAATTGCCCAAGCGGAGTTTTCCGGCCATTGATGCCAAATTAAAATTCCGAGAATAATCCCTAAAATCCCACTCAACAGCACCCAATCCCAGTGACGTGCTGGACGTAATTCAAATGCTAAAAATACTTGAAAAATACTAGCAACTAAAATTGAAATTCCCACTACTAAGGTTAAAGCAATTAAACTTGGTAGCGGATTGAACATAATTAACAAACCACCGACAGAATAGACCAGACCACCGAGAAACTTCAGCCAAAAATTACCGCGAATATTAGTTTGAAAAGAGTAAACTATCTGAAAAATTCCGTTGAGTAACAATAACAGTCCCAAGAAAAGAGTTGCTGCTACAGTAGCGAAGAATGGACGAGCGATCGCAATTCCACCCAGAATAATTAAGAAAACCCCTAAAGCGATCGCAAAACCTAAAGCAGCTTTCAAACCGCGATCGATTTCTCCACTTGTATCATTTGTCATATTCTTACGCCTTTCTTCCGCATGGTAGATGAGTAGAAATTATCTTACAATTAACGGATTTTAACAAGAGGGCAAGTAACCAAAGTAAACAAAAAGTCTCTACCCTCAACCAAGGGTAGAGAACCTGTTTCCCCAAAGTTAAAAATGGAAAAGCTAAATTATTTTACATTTACCCAAAAATCCGTAGTCACAATCTTACCGTTGCGATTAAACTGACCCCAAAGCTTATACTTACCCGCTTGGGGAAATTCAGTCATAAAATGAACCTCCCCTGGAGGTAAATTGGTCATAGTATGAGCATGAGCATGAATATAATCCGCCTTAGTCAAGGGAGATGATTGTTTAACAATTACTAAATGTCCCCGTTCTCCCAAATAAGGTTGCAAATCTTTCACAGGTTGATTAGTTGCAGCATCTTTTAAACTAAACACAAAAGACACAGGTTTTCTGGCAGTTAAACTCGATTCCGAAACTCCTAAATTCGCCTTAGTATTGCCAAAAGTCTTGTTCCGATTAAAGTCAACTTTTGCTACAGAGTTACTATTTCCCGGAACCTCTGTATTCAGCACTGAAACCTGTTCTTTCTGTCCCGTAGGTTTGTAATCAGTGAACAACGCATACTTTCCGGCTTTCGGAAACTGAGTAGTCACTTCAAATCTACCATTTCCTTTATATTCAGGATGAATATGATTAAAAATTTGTAAGTCTTCACTTACTAAAATTAAGTGCATTAACTGTTCTTGAAAAGTATCAAATTTACTAATTGTTTTTCCCGATTGGTCTTGAATATCAATTACTAATTTTATTGGTTTATTTGGCTCAATTGGTTGAGCAACAGTCAATTTAGCTTGAGCGTTTTCCTGAGTTTCTCCCGCATTGTGGTTATGAGTTGTTCCATGTTCTCCATCAGAGTGATTTTGACTTACAGAATGTTCTGTATGAGAGTTTTGCTTACTGCTTTGATTTTGGGCTTTGCTATTACCATTAATCATCAACCCAACAATAGCAATCACAGAAATTAACCCAATTAGACTAGAAATTTTTAGCTTTGTTTTCATTGTTTATACTACAAATTGACAATAATGAAGGTTTATGGTGTATGAGTGTATTAGCCAGGATATTTTTCGGCTTTTAAACTAGAAACGTTATATATAACGCTTCTCAAGCGTATTGGGTACAACCACGTTTTATTTGCTGTTCGCTGTTCCCCGTTCCCGCTTCCCTTTCTGCTCTTCAATATTAAACCTGAAAACATGAAATCAAGATGAAATTGGGCAAAGTTTGTTTCCAGGGAACTGAGAAGTAGTAATTACTCAAGGGAGAAATTTTCCAATTTCCTGCCATTCTCTAGCAAAGGTGTATCAGAATCTACTAAAAAGCTGTTGTAAATGAGTTATGGTCATTTCATGAGATAATGTAATTAAGGTTACATCATTAACCATGCGCCTAGAGCAGTTACAGGCATTTTTGGCGATCGCAGAAACGGGTAGTTTTCAGCAAGCAGCACGAAAATGTAACGTTACCCAATCTACCATCAGTCGGCAGATCCAATCCTTAGAAGCAGACTTAGGGATATCCCTGTTTCACAGGAGTACTCAAGCAAAGCTGACATTAGGCGGGGAAAAATTATTACCCCACGCCACAAAAATCTGCCAAGAATGGCAAAACGCTAGCCAAGAATTAGCAGAATTACTAACAGGAAAGCAGCCAGAACTTTGTGTGGCAGCTATTCCTTCAATTTGTGCTTACAACTTACCCCCAGTTTTGCAAAAGTTTTGCCAAGATTACCCAGCGGTACAATTGCGAGTAACATCTCTGGGAAGCGATCGAGCTTTAAAAGTGCTCAAAGATGGTTTAGTAGATGTGGCTATTGTGATGAATAATCGGTTCTTAACTGCTAGCCCAGAATTAATTGTAGATCCACTTTATACTGAACCAATTGAAGTATTAATGGCAGCAGATCATCCCTTAACGCAATACAAAGAAATACCTTGGTCAGAAATTACTAATCAACCGCAAATAGTATTTAAAGTTGGCTATGGAATGCAACGTTTAATTCAAGATCACTTTCAGCGTTTAGGTGCTAACTTAAATGCAATTTTGGAATTAAATACTTTGGATGCTTTTCGTGGTATGGTACGCCAAGGAAATGCGATCGCCCTGTTGCCAAAAACCGCCCTTTTTGATGCTCACTACGATCCTACATTAGCAGTTAGACCTACCAGTGAATCAACATTAAATCGCCAAGTAGTTTTAGTCACGACTTGCGATCGATTACAAATTCCTCCTATTGCCCATTTCCGCAATTTAGTTCACAAATTAATTGGTATAGACTCAGCTAATACACTAACAGGGGTAGCTTCTCCTAACACCAAAAATCCCCTGTCTCATGCGATCGCCATCTAAACTCAACCAGCAACAAAAAATTCTCTGAATCTAGAGTAATATATAATTTTAATTCACAGTTCATTAGTCAAAAACTTAAACAAATGACTAACGAGCAAAAACCAATGACCAATGACAAATAACGATTATGAGTAAAGCTTTTAGAGAACTGCTAAAAAAAGTAGGAAGCGGTAATCATACTGGAGAAAATTTAACTCGCCAAGAAGCAGCAGCAGCCACAAAAATGATGCTGTTAGCAGAAGCAACACCAGCACAAATCGGTGCATTTATGATCGCCCACCGCATCAAACGTCCCACAGGAGAAGAATTAGCGGGAATGTTAGATGCTTATGAAGAATTAGGGCCAAAATTACAACCAAAAACAGGTAATGATTCCCAAGTTATAGTTTTGGGAATACCTTATGATGGGCGATCGCGCACTGCACCAATCAACCCAATAACCGCCTTAATTTTAACTGCCGCCGGAGTATCAGTGATTATGCACGGAGGCGATCGAATGCCCACCAAAGAAGGCATTCCTTTAATTGAAATTTGGCAAGGTTTAGGAATAGATTGGACGAAACTTTCCCTAACAGAAACCCAGCAAATTTTTGCAAGTACCGGATTAGGATTTATTTACCTACCAAATCATTTTCCCCTGGCTGCTGGGTTAGTTCCCTACCGCGATCAAATCGGCAAACGTCCACCATTTGCTACAATGGAATTAATCTGGTGTCCTTATGCTGGAGATGCTCATATTATCTCTGGATTTGTTCATCCTCCCACCGAAAATATGTTTCGTGGCGCTTTGGAAACCAGAGGATTTCCTTATTATTTAACTACAATCAAAGGCTTAGAAGGTAGCTGCGATTTACCGCGCGATCGCACCGCCATTATCGGCATCATTAAACAAAACACTGTATTAGAACGCCTACATTTATCTCACAATGACTACGGTTTTAGTAATATCAACCCCCCCCTTCCTCCTACAACTAGCGAATTAATTAATCAAATAGAATCAGTATTAAAAGGTGAACCATCAGAAATGATGCAATCTGCCCTTTGGAACGGAGGTTTTTACCTTTGGCATTGCGGAATTTGCCCAACAATGGAATCAGGAATCGCTGTTACTAAAGAGATTTTGATTAATAAAAATGCGGCTCAAAAATTAGAGGAGGTTCGAGGTGCGATCGCAGCCTTACAACTAGCCTATAAAACATGAAAAATCTTTTAATTTTCAATTTCAATAAATGTCAACTCTACCCCCATTTTCTGACGATGAAATTTTTCGACAAATATCCTATATTATAGAACAGTTTAAAGTTTTGGAATGTGCAGAGTGCGCCGAAGCTATAAAAGAATGGTTAAAATATAACCGAATTAACGGTACTCTAATCAAAATCAGCCCTCTTGATAAAGCAGATTTCATTCTCAGCGAACGATGGGATGGCGGACGCAGTACAATTAGTCAAAATGGCTTACACTATGGGATTGAAGTCAGAGGTAAGGTTTTCGATAATCTCTCATTAACAGGACTATCCAGGGAAGAATGGATTGCAGACTTTTACTGTGCTATTGGTGAGTTTACTATAGAAGAAATAGAAAAATTTTAATTAACCCCTATTTTACCTACAACTTGCCATGATATCACTTTATCAACTGCTGCAAAAAATCAAAGAAAGACCAGGAATGTATATTGGTTATCCCTCTGTTTCCGACCTATTTATGTTCCTGTGCGGTTACAGACGTGCTTGCCAAGATATGGGCATTCCTCTCAGCGATGAAGAGAAAGAATTTCACGAATTTCAACCTTGGTTACAAAAAAGATTTGCTATTAATACCTCAGCTTCATGGGCTAAAATTATCCTACTTTACTCAGGAAATGAAACTCATGGATTTGAAATGTTTTTTGATTTGTTCTCCGAATTTTTGCATGAACGTCACCATTTAGCGGAAAAAATTCCCAAAGGTTCTGCTTATTAGAAATTAAATTATTCAGCTTCAGGGGGTATTTTACTATGGATATTTCAGCATTAATTTTAGCAGGTGGTCGCAGTACTAGAATGGGTGAAGATAAAGCACTCATACCTTGGGATGGCATACCTTTATTAACCAGAGTTTCTCAAGTTGCAACCCAATGCTGTCAACAAGTTTATATTCTCACACCTTGGCCAGAAAAATACCAGAAAATCGTCCCTGAAAAATGTCAATTTCTCACAGAAACTCATCCCGGACAAGGGCCATTATTAGGTTTAGCTGAAGGACTAGAAAAAATATCTTCAGAATGGGTATTACTTTTAGGTTGCGACTTACCTTTACTACAATCTAACATCCTGCAAAATTGGATTGAAAATTTAGTACAAGTTCCTGATGAAATTTTAGCTGTAGTACCCCATCAACAAGCAAGATGGGAACCTTTATGCGCCTTTTATCGCCGTTCCGCCTTATCAGATTTACAACAATTTATTCAACAAGGTGGTAACTCATTTCAAAAATGGTTAGCACAGACAAAAGTAGCAAATATTCCAGTTAGTCAAGCTTGCCAAGAAATGCTCTGGAATTGCAATACACCAATGGATTTAAAGTAAGTAAAAAAATGCAAATTCCTCCTAATAGTAGAGAAATTCCAGCGATCGCCACAACCAAAATAGTCAGCAATACGACCACATTTTTAAAAGTCTTATCGACAATCTAAAATCTAAAATTCTGAGGGTGGTAAATAGCGACGCTTGCGGAATAGACTTGTCATATAAATCCCTGTTACTAGCAACCCAATTAACCCAATTCCATTAATAATCGGAAATACTTCACCAAGTCCGATAATTTTCCCAGTATGAACCCCAAGTAAAAATCTGGCAAATTGACGTTGATGAAACCATTCAACAGCAATAGTGAAGAATATACCACTTAAAACAGTAGTTAATAAAGGTAGGGAAAAAGCGATCGCCAACCACCGATGGTATTTACGAAAAATGCGACTCATAGAAATTTTTAGTTATGAATTCAGGAAAACTAAAGAAACCGGGTTTATCAACAAATAATCAACGCAGCGACGTTTCATAATTGACCATAAACCCAATTTCCAGTGAGGTGTGTAAGAGAAATGAACTTAATTTCAATTTCCATAATAGAAACAGGTACTAGTCTTCCACATGGATCGAATCTCCTAATTTGACGTATGACTTTAGTCCTAAATCATTGATCTTGCTCCCCTGATGCAAGATTTGAGCACAAACGAATTAGGACTGAAGTCAATACTGCTCGGTTAAGCAAATTTGGCTCTGTAGGGGCGTTCGCGTAGCGTGCCCCTACTCTTAACCGAGCAGTATTAGGACTGAAGTTGATTTCCCCAGTCCCTAGTCCCTAATCCCCAATACCCTACTGTGGCGGCAATCCAGGCGGTTTAGGTGGACGGCGTTGTTCGAGTAGCTGACGCTGTTGAGCAGTTAAGATTGCATCCATTTGTTGTCGGGAGGCGCGATGCACTTCTTGGATTTTTGTTTTTTGTTCTGCGGTGAGATTCAACGACTCAAAAGCCTGACGTGGATCTTCCCGCTTTTCTCTAGCAGCTTGCAAACGAGCTTTTTGTTCTGCTGTCAAAATACTATCCATTTGCTGCCGTTCAGCTTCTCGAATCTGCTTCATTTTTTCTTGCTGTTCCGGTGTTAAGTTCAACCAGTTTTGCTGCTCCAATGGCGGGGGCGGAGGTTCAGGGGGTGTAGTAGACTGTGCAAAAGCTGCTGGAATCGTCGTAGCAGATAAAATCAGCGCCATTGCACCAGTCAGCAGTGGCAATAGTTTGACAGTAGAGATCGAATTTCTTAAGGTCAAGGGTAGATGATGGTTCATTGCGGTCTTAAAATATTAAGGAGTTAAACAATTAACGTTTTTCGATATTCAAATTCTAAAAACTGCCAGATGTTTTATAGATGAATCGATTTTCCCAATTTAGCATAGGACTAAAGTACTAATTACTTTAGGATAATACTCCCAGTTAATTTTTGATATTTGGTAAATACATCTCTGGAAAAAAGAGTTTTTTGTGAAATAGATTAAAAGCTAGAATTGTTTTTTCTTCGTGCTATGCAACTACGATCGCTCTTTCCTAACCATTCCTTCCGCCTCATCCTCTATTTAGAATGGATTCTCTTAGGCATAACATTGCTCGGAGAAATTCGACCAACCCCGCATGGAATGAATCCAACCAGTCTATTTTTATTAATTCTCGCAATCATTGCCTTTGGTTTCATGGGGCTGAAACTCCCAACTGGGAAAACCCAAAATAAAGTGCTTTATACAGGGTTGGAATTTGGCTTATTATTTTTGACTTTTCTGTTAGATAAACGCACCATTTTTTTCCCCCTGCTTGGTGTCATCATTGTAATTCGCAGTTGTTTAATTTTTCAACAAATCGGGCGCTTAATTGTAGCCGGAATGGTCTTTATTTTCTTCCTTGTAATGATGTTTCAGCAATTCCCGGAACCTCCTCCCCGACACCATGAGCCACCCCCACCGCCAATGGGTGTTGCACCTCCTCCACCTCCACAGGATAGGCCACATCCTCCACGAAAAGAACCATTACCTGAATCCTTTGCTCAGACAATTCTCGCCCTCAAACTTAATACCGCAGTTATCTATGGTTTGGCTCTAATTTTTATTTTGTTATTGGTCAATGCTTTACTTGCCGAACGTCAAAGTCGAGAAAAATTATTGTTAGCAAATAACCAATTACGTCAGTATGCTTTACGCATTGAAGATCAAGCAACTTTGCAAGAAAGAAATCGCATTGCTCGCGAAATTCATGATTCTTTAGGACACGCTTTGACTGCTCAAAGTATCCAGTTAGAAAATGCTTTATTGTTTTTGCCGCCTGATGCAGAGAAAACAGGTAAGTTTTTGCGGGAAGCAAAACAGTTAGGTGCTAGGGCATTGCAAGAGGTGAGACGATCGATCGCCACCCTTCGCACCCATCCTTTACAAGGACAATCTTTGGAAGTTGCGATCGCCAAAGCAATCAATGAATTTCAGCAAACAACTAACATAAAACCAAACTACAAAATCGAAATTTTTCATTCAATTTCCGGGGAAATTAGCACAGCTATTTATCGCATTATTCAGGAATCACTAACTAATATTTACAAGCATAGCGCAGCGACTGAAATCAACATTTACCTGCACCAAACTCAGGAAACAATTTATCTCGAAATCAACGATAATGGTAAAGGTTTTAATCCAGAAGAAAATACCACCGGATTTGGACTTCAAGGAATGCGGGAGCGAACATCTCCACTAGGAGGACAATTTTTTATTGTTAGTCAACCAGGAAAAGGTTGTCGCATCACTGTATCAATTCCTTTACCAAAATTAGCAGTATGACAAATACAAAAATTCGCCTATTGTTGGTTGACGATCATAAAATTATTCGGGAAGGTTTGCGAAGTTTATTAGAAGCAAAACCTGATTTAGAAGTAGTGGGTGAAGCGGAAAATGGACAAGAAGCGATCGCACAAGTTGCCACTTTACAACCCGATATAGTTTTAATGGATGTGCGAATGCCGATAATGGATGGTGTAGCTGCCACCCGCGAAATTTGTCAGCAATTTAAAGCAATCAAAGTCTTAGTTTTGACAACTTTTGATGACGATGATTATGTTTCTCAAGCAATGCGCTTAGGTGCAAAAGGATATTTATTAAAAGACACTCATTCCGATGACTTAGCAACAGCAATTCGCGCCATTTATAAAGGTTACACCCAAATGGGACCCGGATTGCTGGAAAAAGCGATCGCACTTCCCACAACACCACCCCAACCTACCCAACTTCCTCCTGAACTCGCCGGACTAACTCCTAGAGAACGTGAGGTGTTATGTTTAATTGCCAAAGGTGCTAATAACCGAGAAATTGCCCAAACACTTTACATTTCCGAACGTACAGTCAAAAACCATATTACTAGTATTTTGAGTCAGTTAAATTTGCGCGATCGCACTCAAGCAGCAATGTACGTTAGTGCTTTTCTACCTCTGCTGCATTCCTAAGCCCTGACGACTAAAGTCGCAGCTATAAAAACAAAACCTGCATCCGCAGGTTAAGAGTCCGCGCAGGCGGACTTTGTTTGTGTAGTTGCGATTTCAATCGCCCCATGAAACTAAAACATTTTCTTAGTTTCAAACTATCACCGAATCTTTGAATAATTCATTCACATAACGACGCACTTCTAAAATGCGGTTATTTTGGTCTACCATCACCACAGTTGGATAGTAATTTTTCAACTCTTCTTCACTAAATTGGGCATAAGTCATAATAATTAACCGATCGCCCTTCACACCCAATCTAGCTGCTGCACCATTTAATTCGATCGCCCCAGAATTAGGTGGCGCAGTAATAGCATAAGTAATAAACCTTTCCCCATTAGCAATATTAACCACTTGCACCTGTTCATAAGGCAAGATTCCAGCAGCATCTAATAGCGTTTGATCGATACTAATGCTACCCATGTAATTAATATTGGCATCTGTAAGAGTGCAATTATGAATTTTGGCCGAAAGAAGCGATCGCTGCATCGATTTAGATTAAGTCATTGGTCATTGGTCATTGGAAAAGAAAGGCAGAAGGCAGAAGGCAGAAGGCAGAAGGGATAGATAAGACAGAAGGCAGAAGGTAAAAATTCTCCTTGTCCCCTTGTCCCCTTGTCCCCTTGTCGCCTTGTCCCCTTGTCCCCTTGTCCCCAATGACCATTTTAATTACTTATAGGCTTTGACGCACTCTTCAACTAGAGGCATTACTTTGTCAACATCTTGCCAACCCAAGATTTTAACTTCTTTCTTTTCCAGATTTTTGTACGATTGGAAAAACTCAGCAATCTCATCCAAACGGTGTTGTTGAATGTCTTTGAGAGATTTTACATTAGCGTAACGCGGATCTTTGTCGGGTACACAGAGAATTTTCTCATCCCGATCGCCACCATCAACCATTTCTAACATCCCGATCGGTCGCGCCGCAATCACACAACCAGGAAAAGTCGGCTGATCCATAATCACCATACCATCCAGCGGGTCGCCATCATCAGCCAAAGTATTGGGCACAAAACCATAATCGTAGGGATACTGAACAGAAGAATACAACACTCTGTCTAAAGCAAACGCTTGCATATCCTTGTCAAACTCGTACTTATTCTTACTTCCAGCTGGAATTTCAATCAAAACGTTAATCAAACCTAATTTCGGTTGGGCGGGAATTAGCGATAAGTCCACTGTCTAAAGTCCTCTAAACTAAAGCAATTACGGGAAGAGGTGTAGAGACGTTTCATGAAACGTCTCGTTCCTAAATCATAGATTTCACCTCCCCCGTGTAGCATTTTAGGGGAATACCGACACTAGATCTCGTCTTCGGTCAATTCCCCAAAATTTAATCATTAACAGGTTTACTCAAGGGGACATCTCTGATATCATTCCCTCTGGTTAGGTATTGGATATGTAATTTGCTGCAAAACCTCTACACTGTCTGAAGAGTAGTGTGAAATTACAAAGAAAGGTAAAGTCAGGGTGACTAAAGCAATGACTGTTCCCACAATATCTGCCAACCGTTGAGGCGGTCGTTCAGGGGAAGGAGCAGGGTCACTAGAGTTCATAAAGTAGTATGTGAACTGAGTTTATTAGTCAATTCAACCGAAACAATAAGAGAAAAATTTGAGGAATATTATTCCCCATTTACATTTTACCTAATCTTTATAATCAGGTTGTCTCTTATAAAACAATCTGAACTTAAAATCATTCTGAAGATTTAGTTTAGATATCTCTGCAATCCCCTAAATACTAGACTTCTGGCAAACGCCATCCGATTTTAAATTTTAAATTTTCTGCTAGGATATTTCCAATTTCAGACTTGCGATAGAGACGTTGTATACAACGTCTCTACAAAATTTAACGTTTCTACAATATTTGTTTCTAAGTGTTTATACTCAAGAATTTTAACGACCTGAGTAAGCAGCCAAAGGTTCTTTAATGAATCGAATGTAAAAATGTTTAAAGGTAGACTTCAGAATACGGGGTAAGCCAAAATCGATCGGCATCATGCGATCGGGCAACTTCCAATCAAGCACCTTTAAATCCTGCGGTTGTAGCAAGGGAAAATCGATCGCAGCTAAATTAGAACAAAGACCCAACCTCATCGAAGCAGCAACCGTAGGCACACTCAAAGGATCGACATTGACAATTTCTGCGATCGCCCGATCCAAAGCAAAAACATCAGCAGATGCCGCTAAAACCCCCAACTGGCGAGGTTCTCCACCACTAGGCCCATTACCTTCATGACCGATAATTCCATCTAAAATCGTTAATTTAGGATTAATAGTTCTGGCAGTTTCTACTAACATTTGTCCGAATCTAGCACTATCTTTGCCAGCTTCCGTATGCCACCAAGCCTTCATTTTTCCCGGTACACAACCGAACAAATTTTTCACTCCCATCGTCATAGTTAGCTGCACATGAGATTTTAACTTAGGCAAGTTAATTACCACATCTGCATTCATAGCTTCGGGAGAAAGTAACAGGTGATTAAACTGTTCGCTAACAGTTTTATAACGCTTTCCACTAAAATCAGTAATTGGGACTTTTAGTTCTTCAATTAATGGCAAATAACCATTAGCTTTTGCCACACCCAAAGCACTACCAAAAGCCGGACTATCACCTAAAAAAGGTTCGCCTCCAGCTTCGCGTACCATTTGGACAACACAATAAACAATTTCGGGACGAGTCACACATTCTTTAGTTGGATGAGAAGCTGTGAGTAAATTAGGTTTGAGCAAAACGCGATCGCCTTTTTTCACAAAACTCCCCATTCCTCCCAAAGGTTCCAAAAGCGTTTCTAACGACTCCCGCAAACTTTTTAAATCATAAGAATTAGCCTTAATTAAACTTACCGTTGGTTGCATAATCACTCCAAAAAAAGGCGATGGCACTGGGGGGCAGGGGAGCAGAGGAGCAGAGGGGCAGGGGAGAAGTGAATTGAGCTAGGTATCTAGCTTTCAGTTCATTTTAAGGGACTTGAGTTATTACCCAGTAAATTGTTCCGAGCAGTTCAGGGGAAACAGGCAAAAGAAAACAAGATAAATTTTCCTCTTATGCTCCTCTGCCCCCCTGCTCCCCAATCCCTGCATTCTAACGCGATCCTCTATTGAGTGCTGTCACTCGTTCGCTATTGGCAAAAATACCTTCTCCTTCAAGTTGAGACAGAGGTGGTTTAATTTCCACTTTCATAATTTGGGCAGTATTAATCACAACTGTTTGATCGCGCAAATGGAAAATTAACCAAGGTTTAGCTAACAAAGTTTCTAATTGTTGTTGAAATTCTTGAGAAGATATCGGCAATTTAAAAGATTCGGCATGACCATCTCGAAACAGAAAATTTACTTGTATAGAACTATCCTGACTTTGCATTTTTCAACTCTCCTACTAAGTCTAAAAGGGGACTCTTGGGACAAGGGGGTAAGGAGAAGAGAGATGAGGAGAAACTGAAAAATTTTTCTGTAACTCAAAACGCTGTAAGGGCGGGTTTTGTTGTTTATTCTTTTGCTATGAACACACAATTGTTTGCTAAACCCACCCCTACAACTCAAAACTTTCCCCAGAACCTAATCCCCAGTCCCCAAAACTCTTAATCAGAAGTATTAGCGGGCATAGAACTCATTTTCTCTAAATCTAATACTTGCGCTAACTCTTCTGAACTCATTAAACCTCGTTCTAAGACAATTTGGCGCAAAGATTTACCTGTTTCTAAAGATTCTTTAGCGACAGCGGCGGCGTTGAGATAACCAATGTGGGTGTTTAAAGCGGTGACTAAAGCTAAACTACCTTCAGCATAAGCGAGACAACGATCGCTATTTGCTGTAATCCCCACTAAACATTGTTGCGTCAAAGCAGAAATCGCATTACCCAAAATTTCGATGCTGTGAATTAAATCGTAGGCAATTAGCGGCATCATCACATTTAATTCTAATTGTCCGGCTTGGGCAGCAAAAGCGATCGCAGTATCATAACCCATCACCTGAAAACACACCATCGAAATCATTTCCGCCATCACCGGATTATATTTTCCCGGCATAATCGAAGAACCAGGTTGTACAGGCGGTAATTGAATTTCTTTAAAACCCGTTTTTGGCCCAGAATCCATTAACCTTAAATCATGCGATATTTTCGCCAAATCTTGCGCCAAATTCCGCAACGAACCAGAAACATTTACAAAAGGTGCCATACTCTGCATTGCTGCCATTAAGTGTGGCGCAGTCCGTAACGGAATACCAATCAATTCTGAGAGAACTTCCGCAACTCGAAAGCGATATTGAGGATGAGTATTTAACCCCGTACCCGCTGCACTTCCCCCTAATCCAAGTACAGCTAAATCTCCAGAAGCAGCTTCGATGCGAACTAAATGATCCGCGAGAATTTGTGCCCAAGCGCGGAAATTTTCTCCCAAACGCACCGGAACTGCATCTTGCAAATGAGTTCTGCCAGATTTTACTATATCTTTGAATTGTTCGGCTTTGTTGTCTAAGGCTGCGATCGCATCCGCCAAAGCCGGAAACAAAGTTTTTTCTAATGCCAAAAGTCCGCCAATTCTAATTGCCGTCGGAATCACATCATTGGTAGATTGACCATAATTAACATGATCGTTCGGACTAATCCGTTTGTAATTACCCTTTTCGTCGCCCAAAAGTTCTAACGCCCGATTTGCCAGCACTTCGTTAATATTCATGTGATGGGAAGTACCTGCGCCAGCTTGGTAAACATCCACCACAAACTGATCCCGCAATTTCCCCGCTAAAACTTCATCAGCAGCTTGCACGATCGCTTGACTAATTTCCTTAGATATGCAGTTTAGTTCGCCATTTGCGATCGCCGTTGCCTTCTTAATTAAAATACCAGCATCCACATAAGTCGCTAAAGGTTTAATTCCACTAATCGGAAAATTTTCCGTCGCCCGAAGAGTTTGAATTCCATAGTAAGCACCTGCCGGAATTTGTCGTTCCCCCATCGAATCCTTTTCTATGCGGTAAGCTGCATTCTCTATTTCTGTCATCTTTCTTTACGCTGAATCTGCTCAATCAAATCATTCCTTTGACATACTCCCACCGTCAAGCTTCGCTGTGACGGGGGATTCTCCCAGAATCACTTCTTGAGATTACTGGCTCAACGAGACGACTTAAATCTTCAACATCTCTGTTAAAGACCCAGAGGCCGGACTCTCCCCAGTCGTTTGGGTCGGTTTCTGTTTGCCCAACAGTACCGTTGAGATATTCTCCCAAATATTTCAACCCTTTTTTAAGAATATTAATTGCCGCATTCCAATCCCGATCTAAAACTGTTTGGCAGTGGGGGCATTGATGAGTTCTAGTACTTAAAGCCTTATAGACTTTTGCCCCACAAACCGAACAATCAATAGTCGTGAATTGTGGTGGAACAGCAATACAAGTTATTTTATGAATCTTGGCAAAATAGTTCACCCATTGCGTGAATTGATACCAAGAAGCATCGCTGATGCTTTTAGCTAACTTGTGATTCTTCACCAAATTAGACACCTTCAAAGCCTCATAGACCACCAGATCATTAGACTGGACTAACGCCAAAGCATCTTTAATTGCTCTGTCCTTACGTTGTCGAGAAACTTTTAAATGCAATTTAGCTACTTTCTGCCGTTGCTTGTGATAGTTACTGGACTGTTTTTGTCCTTTTTGATGACGCTTAGATAGCCTTCTTTGAGCTTTCTTTAAGCGTTTCTCTGACTTTCTCAGGAAGCGAGGATTTTCTACTGTGTTGCCATTGGAGTCGGTATAAAACTCTTTTAACCCTAAGTCTATTCCTACTACAGAGCCAGTGAATTCATGCTTTTCCTCTCGGTCATAGTTAATGAGAAATTGGCAATAATATCCATCTGCTCTTTTGACTACCCTAACTCGCCTAATTTGTTGAGATGAGTAGTAGACCAAGGTTTTCTGGCTACACCACAGGTCAAACGCTCCCGCTTTGAATCCATCAGTGAAAGTGATTTGTTTTCTGTCATCTGAAAGCGAGTATCCAGTAGTTTTATATTCTACTGACCTACTATGCTTCTTGAACTTAGGAAATCCTTATCTTCCTGATTGATGAATCTCGACAGTTAGCGTAGAACCGAGAAATGGAAGCCCATGCTCTATCTGCACTTGACTGTCTTGCTTGAGAGTTTAATTTGTTTACCCAAGGAGTTGTAGAGTCTTTCGCTAAAGCAGCACAAAGTTTTTGCAAATCGTTCCTTGCAGTCCCTTTATTCTCTATCCAATATTTGACGCATTTGTTTCTAACAAATTGCGCTGTTCTGATGGCTTCATCAAGTTTTTGATACTGCTCTGGAGTGCCGTTTTTTAACTTAGCTTCTACAACTAACATGATTCCCTCGACCTCGGATTCATTGCTATTATAAAATAGTTTACCCGACAACTGTATGATTAAATCGTTGCTATTGCTACGCAACGCTGCGCGAACGCTTCTGAGTTAGCTGGTTGGATTTCATCCGCCATTAAACTGCGCTGTAACGGGGGCATTCATCCAACATTTTTAGGTAATTGTTTCACAATAATGCTTTTGAAAGCAGAAGGCAGAAGAGGTGAGGAGGTGGGGAGG
>NZ_JADEWG010000140.1 GCF_015207735.1 [Phormidium] sp. LEGE 05292 | reverse complement strand
GAGATGGGGAGAATTGTTCTTCGACTCTCCCACCGCAAAGTTACCTGCGAATTGCGATCTCTGATACAGGCATCGGTATTGAACAAGAAAATATCAATAAACTATTTCAACCCTTTGTCCAAATCGATAGCGCCCTCAACCGTCAATACGCAGGCACAGGTTTGGGGTTAGCCTTGGTGAAACGCCTAGTACAACTTCACGGCGGACAAGTAGGTGTATCTAGTGAGTTAGGAGTGGGAAGTTGCTTTACGATCGACCTTCCGTATATCGCAACTGATTTCTCCGCTTTGGCATCAGTTGTCCAACCCCAACTCTACATTGAACCCCAGGAACTAGAACAAGGAGGAGCGCCTTTAATTTTGCTGGTAGAAGATAATGAAGCAAATCTCAGTACAATTTCTAATTATCTAAGAGCCAAAGGCTATCTTGTAGTTGTGGCAAAAAATGGAGAGGAGGCGATCTCTTGCGTTCAGTCGGAAAATCCTGATTTAATTTTGATGGATATTCAAATGCCAGGAATGGATGGATTGGAGGCTATTCAACATATTCGCAATAATTTAAACTATGTGGATGTACCGATTATTGCGCTTACGGCTTTAGCGATGACGGGCGATCGCGATCGTTGTCTGGCTGCGGGAGCTAATGATTACCTCACAAAACCCGTTAAACTGAAGCAATTAGTAATGAGTATGCAACAACTTTTAGTTTCTCGCTCAAGATAGAGGAATTTTATGAATAAATCATCGATTTTAATTGTTGACGACGACCCCTCTAATTTTGAGGTGATAGAAACTTTCCTCAGTAGTCGTCAGTATGACTTGCACTATGTTGCCAGTGGAAAAGACGCGATCGCGCTGCTTGATACTTATCAGCCCGATCTAATTTTGCTAGATGTGATGATGCCGGGAATAGACGGCAGGGAAGTTTGTCGGCAAATCAAAGGGATGTCAAAATGGCAAGCCGTTCCCATCATTATGGTAACGGCATTAAACTCAAAATCAGACCTAGCCGATTGTCTAGATGCTGGAGCCGACGATTTTATCAGTAAACCGATTAATGCGATCGAACTGCGTGCCCGCGTGCAGTCAATGCTCAGAATCAAGCAACAGTATGACAATATCGAAACCTTATCCCAGATCCAAAAAAATACTATTAACATCTTGCAAAGCACGCTCAATGAAGCGAAAAAATTCCTCATTTACTTAGAACTAGAATTATCTGTAAATCCTCTGCTAAACAGCGATTCTGCCCGGACTCTGTTCTCAGCTGCTACCGTAGCAGCTGCTTTGAAAAACCTGGCTCAAAACTTCAACCGGAGACAAGACCTCGGATTTGAACTTGCAGAAGCAGAGGTCGCCATTCCCGCTCCATATCTATCAATGATTCTCCAGGAATTAGTTGATAATGCCTTAAAATTTTCCCCACCAAGCACAGCCATTAAAGTTACTAGTCACGTTGAAGGCGAGAAGTTTAATTTATTTGTTCATGACTCAGGTTCCGGTATGACCGACGAACAAATTGCTCAAATCAATATTGTTAGGCAGTTTGAACCCAGCGCCTCGGCGCAACAGCGCGTTGCGATGGGCTTAAAAATTGTCAAGAAAATTGTCGAATTAGTCGGAGGCGAATTCTCAATTACTAGCGTCAATCAACAGGGAACAACAGTACATCTCACTTTGCCGATCGCTCAAAGTCTCAGTAATTCTTAGATAAAGGAAATATCAGACTTTGTGCTTTTTGTCAACCACTTTACTGGACTGGCCTTCTATATACGTAGATTTCTACGGGTATATCCGTAAACTCCCTGATACCGGATCGCTGAGGTTCTGGAATAAGATTTTAATAAGTCAATATTCCGCGAAAAACTATGTACTCAGAAACCACATCAGATCCGATTCGGCAGGAAGCACTAACTGCCTTAACAGCTAAAATTATCGAGCAAGGTTGCCCCGATCGATATGCACCATCGCTGGCGGCTTCAATTATCTTTCAGACAGACCTAGATTTGCGAAACGCTCAACTCTCTCGCCTTTTAGCTTGGCTAAAACAGGATTATCAAGATGTCTATGTGTCAGCACTGAAGATTGTGGAAAAAACCCGGGCAGAATTTGAACATCGAGTTATTGAAGGTTGATTCCCAAGCTTTGGTGTACAGCCGCAAGCAAGTTCGGTTGAGTAAGGTTGTCCCCTTCAGGCTTCAGTCCTATCACCAGCGACTCCCAAATCCAAATAGTTTGATGTTATGCTTTCCGTTGGAGTCAAAGTTTGATAACTAGCAACTTAAGTTGTTCATAATACCCATATCCAAAGAAACAATTCTGTTTCTTTAGATCCAGAACGGGCGATCGCTAATGGAAAGCTTTTCTTTATTTTGCAGATAAAAAGCTTTCGCTTTGCGCTATCTAAAATTTAACTATTTTTCCCTAATTAAAGGTATTGCAAGACGAAAGCTTTCCCAGCCAATTGTTCTCAAAATTCTCTAAATAGACTAATAAAAGAGCGCTATGGCAATTCTATTTGAAATATAAACAGAGAGTTTATTCTCCTCAAGGTGTACTCAGGAAATATATCTATGAATAACTGTTTGCTAGAACCAGAAAAAACAGAAAGAATAATCACTTTAACAAAATTTATCCAAAGCAATCCAGAGGTGAGAGAACTCAAAAGAGCTTTAGCTGTCAGAATGGCTTTAGAGGGTGAACCCTACGCTAAGATTAGTAACTTACTGGGAATGAAGAAGTCTAGTATCACTACTTGGAAGCAAAAATTTGAAGCTCAAGGTCTAGAGGGTATCAAGCTAGGTTATCAAGGTTCATCTAGTTATTTGACCAGCGAGCAAAGGAAAGAAACAATTACTTGGTTGCAGAGTAATAAGTATTGCACCTTAAAGGAATTAGTGAATTATTTAGATAAACAATACGGTGTAGTTTATCAATCCCTGCAAAGTTACTATGCTCTATTGTCAGCCGCCCATATTAACAGAAAAAAATCACCGAAAGTCCATCCCAAGCCTAACCCAGAGACAGGAACAAGGAAAAAACAGAAAAACTCCGGCACTTCTTGACTAACAAACAAGCGGTCTTTTTAAGTTGTAGCTCTTCTGAAAAACAGGAGAGCTATTTTTATGGGCTATTTAGTTTTTTACTACTCATTAAACTCCTGATTTTCCTAAGTTAAATAGGTAGAGGCATTGTTCACAAGTGATTTAGATGTCGTCTGCGGTTTTGCTGAAAGCCTTGTTTCTCTGTTGATTTATGTTTGATTTTATAGATAAAGGATAGAGAGCTTGTGTTATTAGTTACGTTAACTTTTTTAAAGTCAAGCTCATTGGGAGTACGGTATAAATAAAAATTATCGAGGCAACAATAGTATTATTACAGTGATTTGGTTTACATTTGTTAGCAATAAATTTGGCTCTTACCCCTTTACAACCAAAAATAAAATTGATAGATTCATATTGTCGGAAGCAAAGGCAAACGCCTCGCACCGATAACAACAAAAACAACAATGAGTAAAGGTACAAAATCATGGCTGTTGAAAAAACAAATTCTTCTTCTAGTTTAGCCGAAGTTATCGATCGCATTTTAGACAAAGGTATTGTTATTGACGCATGGGCCCGCGTTTCGTTGGTTGGTATTGAATTATTGGCGATCGAAGCTCGTGTTGTGATTGCTTCTGTGGAAACTTATTTGAAGTATGCAGAAGCCGTTGGTTTAACTCAATCAGCTGCAATGCCTGCATAAGAGAGTAGATAGTTCTACAATCTACGGATTGGGAATTTAGGATACCTTAAATGCTGAATAAACTTCTGCTTTTTTTAGATTTCCGAAATTCGTCAAAGCCGCGTTAAACGAGCAAGGAACAAGGAAAGCAGAAGTTTAATTTAACTACTTTTGCTCTGAATCAATGTACGAGCAATAGTGGTTTATTCACGGATAGTTAATGTTATTGAGGAGAACCTCATGACGGCTTTAATGGAAAAAATTCGGCAGGAGCATCGATCGATAGCTGAGGAAGTATCTCAACTATTCAAAGAGACTCAAATCTTTCTGTCGGATGTCACAGTAGAAAGACACAAGCAAGCGAAAAAGCAAGCGGAAGAATTGTTTAAATTTCACCAAAATTTACAACAAGAAAACCGCGACTTTTTAACCGAAACCGAAAAACAACGGATAGAGCAAGCCAAAAAACAAGCGGAAGAATTGTTTAAATTTCACCAGAATTTAGAACAAGAAAATCGCGAATTTTTAACCGTTACCCATGAACGACGAATGACTAATGCTCAGGAGCAAAACCAAAAGCTACGTCAATTCCGTCGGGATCTGTTCATTAGTATTTTTGGCATTCCTAGCTCTAGCCCTCCGGCAAAACAGCCCAAGACTTTATCAAAACAGCCCACTAAGGCTGAGTCTTGAGCTAAAAAATAAATTCCCCCAGCCTGCTAGCAGCTTTCGCTCTTTCGACTGGGGGCTAAGAAATCAAAAACAACAAATGAGTTCTAGGTTTTTGATTTTGACATTCTCTGCTGCTACTAAGTACCTAAAACTTAGTCGCAACAGAATTCCCAACCTCACGGATAAGGGCTTCCTGCTAAATAGGGAGGAGTACTTTTTTGCCCTCAGCAGGCAGATGCGATTAGTCTCACCGCCATCTAAACCTTCCGAAAAATTGTGGAGTTAACCATATAACTTTCTCTGCATAATAGCACGTAACTTTACAATTTGTAAACTAACTTGCAGAAAAAATATCAAATCAACACCATCTAAAATATGACTTTTGCCGAAACTAATACTAGAAGAGCAGTTCTGCGCGTCCGTCCAGGCCAATTTGTAGCTACACCTTCTGTCCAACAAGTTGCTACCCGCGCCCTGCGTTACTTGCAATCCGGGTTCTCCGTTCATCTGCGCGGCCCAGCCGGAACAGGTAAAACTACCCTGGCGATGCACCTAGCCAACTGCCTAGCCAATCCAATCATGTTAATTTTTGGAGATGACGACTTTACAAGTTCAGACTTAATTGGCAGTCAATCTGGTTACACCCACAAAAAACTACTCGACAATTATATTCACAATGTTGTCAAAGTCGAAGACGAACTGAAACAAAACTGGGTTGATTCTCGATTGACTATGGCTTGTCGGGAAGGATTTACTTTAGTTTATGACGAATTCAACCGTTCCCGACCAGAAGTAAATAACGTTTTACTCTCGGCATTAGAAGAAAAAATTCTCACTTTGCCACCCAGTAGTAATCAACCAGATTATCTCCAAGTTCATCCTCAATTCCGAGCAATTTTTACCTCTAATCCTGAAGAATATTGCGGTGTCCACGCAACTCAGGATGCCTTAATGGATAGATTAGTAACTATTAATATGCCCGAACCGGATGAGTTGACGCAAACCGAAATCCTGGTGCAAAAAACTGGAGTTAGCCGAGAAGATGCTTTATTAATTGTCCATCTAGTCAAAACATTTCGTCTCCAAACTGGGGCGGAAAAAACATCCGGTTTGCGCTCTTGTTTAATGATTGGCAAAGTCTGTGCTGAACACGAAATTTTAGCTACGCCAGACAATGCAGATTTCCGTGATATTTGTGCTGATGTGTTATTTTCGCGCACTAATTTATCCGTCAGCGAAGCTACCAGCATTTTCTGGGAACTGCTTAACCAAATAGAAACAGAAGCGTTAAGCTGTCCAATTTCATCAATCTCTGTAGCTGAGGAAATCAGTTCTTTAGATAATTTAGCTTTATACGAGGCTGGAATTTACCACTATTTGCAACAAAAAGAAAAAGCTGATTTTACGGAAATTTACAAAGCCTTAAATCTCAGTCGGAGTCAGACCAAAGTGGCGCTAAATTCTCTGTTGCGAAAGAACTTGCTGACTAAGCAAAACCGTTTTTATACTATTTGTGAGTCAAACTAATCGTGACTTCCTCTATTCTGCCAACACGCCCCCAAACCAACTCTAATCGAGCTATTACTACATCCACTCAAGGTTCTACTTTAGCAGATATTCTGGAACGAGTTTTAGATAAGGGAATTGTGATTGCTGGGGATATTTCGGTATCCATTGCTAGCACTGAACTTCTACATATCCGAATTCGTCTGTTGATTTCTTCAGTTGATAAAGCGAAGGAGATGGGAATCAATTGGTGGGAAAATGACCCCTATCTCAGTAGCAAATCTCAAGCTTTAATCGCGGAAAATCAACAACTTTTAGCCCGATTGCAAAATTTAGAAACCGAACTGCTGGCGCTAAAATCTTCAACTAACAATCAACTTGAATTAGGAGCAAGAGAATCAAATGATTACTATCAAAACAATGAAGGACATTCCGAGCATTCAGGAAATTCCCAATCTCCACAATAGCAAGTCTCTGGTATGCCTGCCTCATGTGCGACTTTCTGCTATTGAACCTCGTCGCCAAAAACTTCCTAAATAACTTTTATCATGGCATTAAGTTGCACCCCTTGTGAAAATTCTCCAGAAGTTTTCTCCGCTCCTGACAAAGTTGACAGTAAAGCGGGTTTAGCTCCTTTACTGTTAACTGTTGTCGAACTGGTACGCCAACTGTTGGAAGCACAAGTAATTCGACGAATGGAAGCAGGAATTCTCAGCGAATCAGATTTGGATCGAGCCGCAGAAAGTTTACAAAAATTGGAAGTGCAAGTTCTCCATCTCTGCGATATTTTTGAGGTTAATCCTGCGGATTTGAATGTAAATCTCGGAGAATTTGGAACGCTTTTACCGCCACCAGGAAGTTACTATCCGGGAAAAAGTGGAACTAATCCTTCGATTTTGGAACTCCTAGACCGACTTTTAAATACTGGAATCGTGGTAGAAGGTGATGTGGATTTAGGGTTGGCGAAGCTGAATTTAATCCACGCACAACTACGGTTAGTTTTGACATCAAAGCCTGATTAATTTTTTGAGAAAATTATGGATTGTGGTCTTTACTTATACGGCATTTTTCCTGAAGCTATTCCTGAGCAAGTAGCGATCGAAGGAATGGATAAACAACCAGTCTATAGCGCACTTATAGAGGGTTTTAGTTTTTTGTATTCGGTAGCTAAACAAGAAAAATATTTTGCTTCTCGACGCAATTTAATTTGCCATGAGAAAGTTTTAGAAGAAGTAATGAATGAAGGTTTCCGCACGCTTCTACCTTTGCGTTTTGGCATGGTAGTTAAAACTTGGGAAACTGTCACCGAACAACTAACTAAACCCTATCAAGATAAACTCAAAGATTTATTCGCTAAATTAGCTGAACGGCGCGAAGTTAGCGTGAAAATTTTTTGGGATAATAAGTCAGAATTGCAAGCGCTGCTTTCTGTAAATCAGGATTTGAAACAAAAGCGTGATGCGATGGAAGGTAAAACATTGAGTATGGAGGAAGTGATTGATATTGGTCAAATGATTGAAAAAGGTTTGGAGCTTCGCAAACAAGACGTAATTCAAGCTTTCCGCAATGAATTAAATCCTGGGGCTTTGGAAGTAGTGGAAAACGACCCGATGACCGAAGGAATGATTTACAACGCTGCTTATTTAATTCCTTGGGATGCGGAAGCGGAATTTAGCGATCGCGTCGAAGCTATTGACCAAAAATTTGGCGATCGCTTGCGAATTCGCTACAACAATCTTACCGCTCCTTATACATTTGCACAACTTGTTTAACAGGAGTCAGAGTTATGTCTCTGAAACTTTTACTATTGCCAATTATGGGGCCAGTTACTGGTCTAGCATGGATAGGACAGCAAATTCAAGAACGTGCCAATACTGAATATGATGCTACCGAAAATTTGCACAAACAGCTATTAGCCTTACAGTTAGCATTCGATATCGGCGATATTACCGAAGAAGAATTTGAAATTCAAGAAGAAGAATTGTTACTAAGAATTCAAACCCTAGAAGAGGAGGCAGCACAATTAGAAGATCTCTAAAATTTTAGCTCTTGGTTTTAACTTTGTTATTCCCGCTAGGTTTAAGAAACCCGCAATCGCGGGTTTCTTCCATATTTAATATTCCAAATAGTAAGTTTGAAATTTACTTACCTCCACAACAGGTTGATAACTAGTTGAATTTTTAGGATAACTAGGAACAACTGTACGTAAATCTTGAATCGCTTTTTCTGTACTGTTTCTTTGGCTATCTAAGACAGTCAGCCGTTGTTTCAACTGTTCAACTCGCTGTTCCATAAAGACTAATTCTTGCTGGATACGCTGCTGTTCTGTCACCAACTTATAAAGCTCAAGTTGTTTAGATGCCTCAGAATTATTGCGAGGCATGGTGCTAATTTTGGGACGAATATTTCCCCGAACTCGAATATTTGGCATAACTAATTTCCAGATGGTTTATAATATTATAACTAGGAATTAGTGGCTGCAAATAGAATTGCCAAAAATCCTTACAATAAAAATTAAAAAGCTTTGTAAAATTACCGAAAAGTTACACGGATTACTGATGATGGAACTGTATAATCTCTATAGTTACGCTTTTTTGAAGACCCCAACCGATGTACTAGAAATTCCCGGAGGCATCGCGGGCGAGGTATTTGTAATTAATCGCGGCAATATCTCAGCTTTAGTGGAAGCGGAAGTATCTTTGTCATCGCTACAAAACGATGACAAACAATTAATCGCAGCAGTTTTATCCCATGACAGGGTTATTTGTGAGATATTCCGTCAAACAACAATTTTACCTTTACGCTTCGGCACATCTTTTAGTTCTAAAGAAAACTTGCTGCTTCATTTAGAAGCTCATGCTCAAGAATATTTAGAAAAGATTGACGAACTTAAGGGAAAAGCTGAATATATTTTAAAATTTACACCTCGAAAGTTAGAGGAACCAACCATCTCTTCTGAAGCTGGGGGAAAACAGTATTTCTTAGCCAAGAAACAACGATACCAAAACCAGCAAGATTTTCATATCTTGCAAACAGCAGAATGGCAAAATGCAGTTCATCTAATCACCGACATTCATAAATCAGCAATTATTTTTCCCTCTCAGGGTGAAGAGGCGCGGATTTTTCTTTTAGTCAATAGAACTGACGAAAAATTACTGGAAACAGAGTTTTGCAATTGGCAAAGAATTTGTCCACGTTGGGAATTACAACTAGGAGAAACTTTACCTCCTTATCACTTTATCTAACCAATCAATTATGAGCATTCAGAGCTTTTTTAACCATCAAATAAACCGATATGATTCGCTGCACTTAGCGATGTTTAGTGGTAAAGGTGGAGTGGGAAAAACCACTCTATCCTGTGGGTTTGCACGTCGCTGGGCTAAGTTATTCCCCGAAGAAAAAATACTGTTAATATCCACCGATCCTGCCCATTCTTTGGGGGATGTATTGCAAGTCAAGGTAGAAGATAAAGCTTTGCCTTTAGATGATTTACCAAACTTGAGTGTTAGAGCCTTAAATTCAGGAAAATTACTGTTAGAGTTTAAAGCTAAATATGGGAAGTTTTTAGAATTATTGGTTGAGCGGGGAAGTTTTGTTGAAGGTGAAGATTTAACGCCTGTTTGGGATTTAGAATGGCCGGGTTTAGACGAACTAATGGGTTTGTTAGAAATTCAACGCTTATTAACAGAAAAAGCGGTGGATAGAGTAGTGGTTGATATGGCTCCTTCCGGTCATACTTTAAACTTGTTGGGGATCAAAGATTTCTTAGATGTAATTTTGAATTCTTTGGAATTATTCCAAGAAAAACATCGGGTGATTACCCAAACTTTTCAGGGAAGATACAATGCGGATGAAGTCGATGATTTTTTAATTCAGATGAAATCTGAGTTAACAGAAGGAAAGAAGCTGCTGCAAGATGACAATTGTACTACTTGTTTGGTAGTGGCGATCGCAGAACCAATGAGTTTGCTAGAAACCGCCAGATTTATCGACAGCTTAGAAACCTTAGAAATCCCTTGCGGTGGATTGTTAATTAACCGAATTTTACCTCAATCCGATTTAGATTTAGACCGCTACAGCGAACAACAAATTTTACTAGATAAATTTCTCAACCTACCAGGACACCAGCCGATTTTTACCGTTCCCCAACAAGCAGTAGAACCATTGGGAGGAAAAGCTTTAGATAAAATTATCAATCAAATTCAGAAGATCGATCGCGTCACCTTAGCACCACCACCGCCAATAGAATGGCCGAAAAAAGTACCGCCCAGTTTCAATGATTTTATCGCCCAAGGACGGCAATTAATTTTAATTGGTGGTAAAGGTGGAGTGGGAAAAACCACCGTAGCAGCGGCTATTGGTTGGGCATTAGCTAATAACTATCCCGATAAAAATATTCGCATGATTTCCATAGACCCCGCCCACTCTTTAGGAGATGCCTTTGGCCAACAATTGCACCACGAACCAACTCAATTAACTCCTAATCTCAGCGGTCAAGAAGTAAATGCTGACATTGTTTTAGAACAATTTCGCAATGATTATTTGTGGGAATTAGCCGAAATGATTAGTGGTGAAGGAACTGAATCAGGGGCAGTAAAACTTGCTTACAGTCCAGAAGCTTGGCGACAAATTGTTGCCCAAGCTTTACCGGGTATTGATGAAATGTTATCTTTAGTAACAGTGATGGATTTGTTAGACAAAAAACAGCAAGACTTAATTATTTTAGATACTGCCCCTACAGGTCATCTACTCCGCTTTTTGGAAATGCCAACAGCTTTGGGAGATTGGTTAGCTTGGATATTTAAATTGTGGATGAAATATCAAAATGTGTTGGGTCGCGTCGATTTAATGGGGCGGTTGCGAAATTTAAGACAGCAAGTTATGCAAGCGCAGAAGAAACTAAAAGACCCCCAACACACAGAATTTATTGGAGTTGTGCAAGCACAAGCAGCAATTATTGCTGAACAAGTGCGCTTAACAGCTTCTTTGCAAAAAATGGGGGTTTCTCAACGCTATGTGGTGCATAACCGCTATAGCCCAGATGTGGAAATTCATCCGCAATTGTTTGCCGAACAAACTCTTGTTCGCTTACCCAGTTTACCTCGGTCTGTTCCACCAATAGACCGCATTAAAGGAGCGGCAAATCTCCTATTTTAGGTTAGTCAAGTCAGTAGGAAAAATCAGGAGGGATTTTATGAGCGATTTATTCAAAGGCTTTGAACAATTAGTAGAATTAGCCAAAGTCTTAGAAGAAAAAATTGACAAGGGAGAAATTAAGACGGAAATGCAGTTTAATACTCGTCCGTTGAGTAATATTCCCCGTTCAGGAGGGATTCCGCGACCCGGTGGAATCCCCCGACCTGGGAATCCAGGTAGCGATATTGGTACGAGTCGGATTCGCACCCAACCGCCATCAGATTCTGGTGCTGGCGATGCTGGGGGGGAGTCAAACGCAGTGACACCGCCGGAGGATGCTTCTTTGAAAGATATTGGTGGGTTAGGTGAAGTTCTCAAAGAACTCAAAGAACTGATTGCGATTCCTTTAAAACGCCCTGATTTGTTGGCTAAACTAGGTTTGGAACCAACCAGGGGCGTGCTTTTGGTTGGCCCTCCCGGTACTGGCAAAACCCTTACCGCCCGTGCTCTGGCGGAAGAGTTGGGGGTTAATTACATTGCCTTAGTGGGGCCAGAAGTGATTAGTAAATATTACGGCGAAGCGGAACAAAGATTGCGGGGAATCTTTGAGAAAGCGGCGAAAAATGCCCCTTGTATCGTGTTTATTGATGAAATTGATAGTCTCGCCCCAGACCGCAGTAAGGTGGAAGGGGAAGTGGAAAAACGACTGGTTGCCCAACTGTTGAGTTTAATGGATGGATTTGCTCAAACTAAGGGTGTGATTGTGTTAGCGGCGACTAATCGCCCGGATCATCTTGACCCCGCATTGCGTCGTCCGGGAAGATTCGATCGCGAAGTGCAATTTCGCGTTCCTGACAGAAATGGACGTTTGGAAATATTGCAAATTCTCACTCGTTCCATGCCTTTAGATGAATCCGTATCTTTGGATGTAATTGCTGATAATGCAGTCGGATTCGTCGGGTCTGACTTAAAAGCGGTTTGTCAAAAAGCTGCTTATAGTGCCTTGCGCCGTCAAGTTCCTTCCATAGAATCGATCATCCCAGACCAGATGACCGTTTGCCAGTCGGACTTTTTGCAAGCACTCAAAGATATAAAACCTGCTGTGCTGCGTTCTGTGGAAGTTGAGTCTCCCAATATTGCTTGGGATGACATTGGCGGACTGGAAAGTATCAAACAAACTTTGCAAGAATCAGTAGAAGGGGCGCTACTGAATCCCGAATTGTATTCTCAAACCAAAGCGCAAGCGCCGAAAGGGATTTTGCTCTGGGGACCTCCCGGTACTGGTAAAACTTTATTAGCGAAAGCAGTTGCTTCCCAAGCCAGAGCGAATTTTATCTGTGTCAATGGGCCAGAATTGCTGAGCAGGTGGGTGGGTGCTAGCGAACAGGCGGTGCGGGAATTGTTTACTAAAGCCCGACAAGCTGCGCCTTGTGTGGTGTTTATTGATGAAATTGATACTTTAGCACCTGCCAGGGGTCGTTTTAGTGGTGATTCTGGGGTGAGCGATCGGGTTGTGGGACAATTACTCACAGAACTGGATGGCTTACAAGTTGGGGCAACTATCTTGGTGATTGGTGCAACTAATCGGCCCGATACATTAGACCCTGCTTTAATGCGGGCAGGAAGATTGGATTTACAGTTAAAGGTGGATTTACCAGAACTGAGCAGTCGGTTAGCAATTTTACAAGTACACAATCAAGACCGTCCTTTACATGATGTCGATTTGGTCGCTTGGGCTGAAGCAACAGAAGGTTGGAATGGTGCTGATTTGGCGTTACTATGTAATCAGGCTGCTTTAGAAGCGGTGCGTCGCTACCGTCGTGAAGAGATGACAGACCCGAGCGCTATTAAAATTACAAGTGATGATTTTAACCACGCTTATCAAGTTTTAGTAGAACAGCGTCCGGTTTGACACCCTCAGCTAATGATGAGGATTGAGATTTTTAGGATGGAAGGATTAACAGGATTAATTGGAAAATTTTAACTCCATCCTGAAAAACCTGAAAATCTCGATCCAAAATCAAATGGTTATGTTCGCTCTTTATCCTTGCCAATGTATAAACAACTTAAACTGGCTATCCGATCAGCACGCCAGTTCAGAACCAAGGAAACGGAACAGCTGCGCCAGCACAATGCCGAGCTGCAACTGCTCCTGCAACATAGCACCACTCAACTTCAAGAAGCCCGTGCAGCCCTTGAGCGACAAGGGATACGAGCTGCTTTGCTGAATCAAATTGTCCATGCGATGCGGGAAACGCTGGTTTTGGATGAAATTTTGCAAATCGCAGCTAATCAACTGCATAGAGCACTGAATGTGAGCCGTTGCTTGATTTTTCGACCAGATGCCGATAATCAGTTGGGAATTCGTTATGTTTCTGAGTCTACCTCAGAAGGAAACAGTTTAATTGGTATTCGCTGCGATTTCTATCGTTATTACCACGCCCAGTTAGCGCAGGGCGAACCTTTGGTATTACCTCGAATTAAGGCGAGTGAACCCCCGGAAATTTTGCAAGCTGTAGAAAATTGCAATATCCGCGCCCTGATGATTGTGCCACTGATTTACCAGCACTACTTCATTGGCGGAATTAGCTTAAATGAATGCCGAGGGGAACGGAATTGGACATCCGAGGAAGTGGATTTTGTCCAGAGTATTGCTGACCATTGCGCGATCGCTATTCATCAAGCCGAACTTTATCAACAAGCTCAAACGGAACTCCAAGAACGTCAAAAAGTGGAAGTAGCATTAAGAGAAAGTAACGAATTATTCCAACAGTTAACCGAAAATATTCAACAAGGCTTTTTCGTCAGAGACCCCCTACAGGACAAATTACTCTATGTCAGTCCTGTACTCAAAAAAATCTGGGGTTGCAGTCCTACAGCTGTCTGCAACGATAAGAGAGCATTTTTAGCTCGAGTTCATCCAGAAGACCGCGATCTGGCGATCGCTGCTGTTGACTCCCAGAAATCTGGGCAACCCGACTACTGCGAATATCGAATTATCAAACCAGATGGCGAAATCCTCTGGTTGGGGACTGGTAGTTTTCCCCTGAAAAATGAGCAGGGCGAAGTTTACCGGGTCACGGGTATTGTAGAAGACATTACCGCCCGGAAAACTGCCGAGCATTCTTTGCACCAACAAGCTGAGCGGGAACGGATCGTCAGGATCGTCACCCAACGGATTCGCCAATCTCTGAATTTAGATGAGATTCTGACGAGAACCGTTGCTGAGGTACGGCATTTCCTACAAACCGACCGGGTGATCGTTTTTCAGATCGAGCCGGATGGTTCTGGTTTGGTGGTAGAAGAATCTGTAGGTGATGGTTGGCAAAGTGTTCAGGGACAGTTGATTTTCGATTCCTGTTTTCCCAGTTATATCGACCAATATCGTCAGGGAAGGGTGCGAGCGATCGCAGATATTGATGATGGCTGTATTCAATCTTGCCATGCCGATTTTCTCAGACATTTTGATGTCCGAGCTAACTTAGTCGTTCCGATTCTACAGAACAATCTTCTTTGGGGCTTACTGATTGCCCATCACTGCACCCATACCCGACAATGGTCGATCGAGGAAATCGAACTGCTCAAACAAGTAGCAGACCAAGTAGCGATCGCCATCCAACAAGCACAACTTTATCAACAAGTACAACATGAACTGGCAGACCGCATCCAGGCGGAAACCTTCCTGCGTGAGAGTGAAGCCCGGTTTCGCTTGATGGCGGACAGCGCCCCTGTACTGATTTGGTTAGCCGATGCTCAAGGAGAGTGTACCTTTTTTAACCAAACTTGGCTGAAATTCACTGCACGTTCCCTAGCGCGAGAACTCCAGGGAAATTGGACAGAAAGTATCCTATCCTCCGACTTGGAACACTATCTCGATCTCCGCAACTCTGCAATTCGAGCCAGAAAAAGTTTTTTATTAGAGTATCGCCTGCGTCGTAGAGATGGAGAGTATCGTTGGATTTTAGAAAAAGGTGTTCCCCGTCTTACCTCTGACGGTGAGCTTCTCGGTTATATAGGCTCTTGCATTGATATTACCCAGCGAAAACAAATTGAAGCCAAACTACAAAAACTCAATGAAGAATTAGAAATTAAAGTTCAAGAACGCACCCAAGAATTACAAAAGACTGTAGAACGACTCGCAGAAGAAATAGTCAAACATTGCCATACAGAAAAACAGTTGGCTATTGCTTTAGAAGCAGCGTTAATGGGAACTTGGGACTGGGATATTCAAACTAATGAAGTTCAGTGGTCTCACAGGACTGAATCTATTTTTGGCTTGGCTCCTGGTTCTTTTCCTGGTACTCAAGAAGCCTTTATTAACTATGTCCATCCAGAAGACTGCCCTGCTTTAGGACAAAGCATCCAACAAGCTCTTTTGCACAAAACACCACATAATTCTGAAACTCGGATTATTTGGTCTGATGGCACTATTCATTGGGTAGCTTGTATGGGTAATGTGATTTGCGATCGCGCCGGACAACCTGTTCGCATGACCGGGGTAGTTATTGATATCAACGAACGTAAGCTAGCAGAACAAGAATTAAGAACATCTCTCAAAGAAAAGGAAGTACTACTCAAAGAAATCCACCACCGCGTTAAGAACAACTTGCAAATAATTTCCAGCTTGCTCAAGCTGCAATCCGGTTATATCAAAGATGAAGAAGTTACAGCTTTATTTACTGAAAGCTACAACCGCGTTAGGTCGATGGCACTGATCCACGAAAAGTTGTATCATTCCCACGATTTAGCAAGGGTCGATGCTGCCGATTACATTGGCAATTTAACAGACAATTTATTCAAATCTTACAATGTTTCCTCAAATTATATAAATTTAAAAATCACCATAGATAGTCTCAAGCTAGATATTGATACAGCAATACCTTGTGGTTTAATCATTAATGAACTCGTTTCTAACTCGCTCAAATATGGTTTTCCTAATCAACAAAAAGGGCAAATATGTATTACATTTTTGGAACATGAAAACGGTAATCTTTATTTAAAAGTCAGCGATGATGGAGTGGGATTACCTGCAAACTTTGATATTGAAGAAATTCAATCACTGGGATTGCAGTTAGTACTTAATCTCACCGAGCAATTGGGCGGAAAACTTGAGATTGATTCTACTAATGGCACTTCTTTTGCCATTACATTTGTTACCCATGTTCCGGTTCTTTCGTAAGCTTGCATCGCATCTAAATTGTATATTTTTGGTGTTAGGCAAAAACCGTAAATACCTTTCCCCATCCCCCCATC
>NZ_JADEWG010000013.1 GCF_015207735.1 [Phormidium] sp. LEGE 05292 | reverse complement strand
GGTGTTACCGCAATCGGTGGTCTATATAATCTCACTTCGTAACCGCACTGTAATCTTGTGGCTTCCACCAGCGTTCCCGGTCGCAATGGCAGGACTGCGGCATCGACCATATCCAGCCTGACATCTTCAAATTGACCGTTTTCAGCTTTGATTGTTGCTATATCGCCAACAATACTGACTATTCTACCGATCAGTTTTTCTCCCGTTTCTATTTTCAGGCGATTTTCTTTTTGCCCTTGTTGGGAGTCACAATGACTTTGTTGTTTCGTACTTGGTGGTTCAGCAGCGATCGCTGGATGCACTGCTAGCAGGGTCAGCAATAGCAATGCCCCCCTACCGATCAATGCGTTCACTTTCCTCACATCCATTACAACCTCACTTGGAGACGAATTTGCTACAGACAGAACTCTTTTGCTTGGTTCTTGGCAGCTACCCAGAGCATATCTACTAAAAATTCACCAATCGCCAGAGGTAGTTGCTTTTTTGGGAACTTTAACTTAGAGATATTGGTCACGGATAGAAGTTCAGGTGCTAATACCTGGCTTTTTTAGCTTTATTTAGAACCGCAAAAAGCGAGTCTAATGCAAATAGCACTTCATAATATAGCGGATCTTTGACCAAAAAAGCATGAATAGGAAATTAAAATACTATAAGGTCTAACCGACAAGCTGGTATATGTCTGAAGTTTCGTTGTATCGTTTGCTAGGAATAACAAATGAAAGGAATGGTGAGAGGAGAAGCGTTAACTAAGAGCTTCCTGCTAATCTGCTTTAGTACTGCATTTTTAACCTTCTGGACTCAACAGCTGGCTACAGCCTCTATCGTCAGGAGTAAGCAGGTAGAACTTGCTCAAAGTCAATTGATACCCCAAGGTCACATAGTACCCACAACTCCATTACCAACTCAAACTCCCGGTACTGTGCAACCATCGCCTGTTAGCCCAGTAGAAGATACTTGGTTAAAAATCAAGTTAAAAGAACGTCGCGTTTATGTTTACCAAGATAATAAGGTAAAAACTAGTTTCCAGATTGCGATCGGAAAACCAGGCTGGGAAACTCCCACAGGTAAATTCAAAATATTACAAATGCTGAGAAATCCTGCTTGGCAACATCCTTGGAATGGAAAGGTTTTTCCCCCTGGGCCACAAAATCCTTTGGGTGTGAGATGGATTGGTTTTTGGACTGATGGCAAAAATACCATTGGATTTCATGGTACTCCCAATGAAAGCGTTATGGGACAAGCAGTTTCTCACGGTTGCGTGAGAATGCGAAATCGCGACGTAGTAGCTTTATTTGAATTGGTGCAAGTAGGCACAACAGTAGTAGTAGAACGCTAGTGCTTCTACTGTTAAATTACGTACTTTTTAACCAAAAACTTGACAATCTCTAGCTCTTGTGCAGTTATTAGGTAAACCCCTTTCCCTGTACTAACTCAAGTTACTAGTTACAAGGGGGGCTAAGAAATAGCCCCCCAAAAGATCCCCCCTGGAGCCCCCCTTACAAAGGGGGAACCAGCGGAAGCTTCGCTATTAACATCACGGGGGGTTGAGGGGATCTAAACCTAGTCATCACAGCCTTATATCCCCCCACTACCCCCCTTACTCAAGGCGGGAACTCCGAAAGAATTAATAACTAGCAACTTGCGTTACTTTCAAAGTGCAGGCTTTATTTGTAGTAATTCTTTAGCTGTTTGCTTTTAACTACATGAATGTTGTTTATTTAGAAATATTACTCAGCTGACTCTTGATTGATTAAAGCTCAATTTTATGACATTTTTTTTGCAACCCATTATTGATATTTACAACATAAAATTTAAAAACATTAAGTAATGCTGTTTAAATCGCCATAGATGAAAGTAAATATGCAAAACTAAAGTAAGAAGCAAAAGTGATAGTTATCTTTTATCAACAGGAGTAGCACAAGGATACAATCTCAAGTTTTCCAACCTTAAAAGACCAGTTAGATAGCTGAAAATTTGTCTTTTCTTAAACAAGTGACTGAAAATATCAAAGAAAAGATTAAGCTAGATGAATTTGGCTTTTAAATGTGTTAGAAACTACAAAAAAGCTTTGAGTGTTAAAAGATACTAGTGCAGCGTGGCAGAAACAACTATACAGTTAAAAACTAGTGAAAAAGTAAGGGCGGGTTTAGCAGAAAATTGTGTCATCATAACCAAAAAATTAACAATAAAACCCGCCCCTACAAAGCCTTCTTTCCTTGGAGTCTTCTGCCTTATTGCACTAGCTAGAAACCGTAAGGAAATAAACTATGCAATCCACGACAACAAAAAACTCACAAAAATCAACAAAAGAACATCCCAGTGGAGATAAGCGTTTTAAGGCGCTAGACATTACGATGAAGCGTAATCAATACCGTCAAGATGCCTTAATTGAAGTACTACATAAAGCACAAGAATCATTTGGCTATTTAGAAGAAGATGTATTACTTTATGTTGCTAGAGGACTGAAGTTACCTTTAAGCCGTGTCTATGGTGTCGCCACATTTTATCATCTGTTTTCTTTGAAACCGAGTGGTGCTCATACTTGTGTAGTTTGCTTAGGTACTGCTTGTTATGTAAAAGGTAGCGGACAAGTCCTAGAAGCACTAGAACAAAAAACTGGAATTCATCAAGGCGAAACTACTCCAGATGGACAAATGTCGCTGATGTCGGCACGTTGTATCGGTGCTTGTGGAATTGCGCCAGCAGTGGTTTTTGATGGCACAGTAGCAGGTAAAGTTAAACCAGAAGAAGCACTAGAAAAAATCAAAGATTGGGGAATTAATCAGGGGTAATTGCTAATTAAATCTCGGAGAAATTACCAATTAGTAAATAGTATTGAGGAATTAGTGATCTAACAATTATGGACATCACAGAATTGCAAGAAATTGCGGAAAAAGAGCGTGCTAATCAGAAAGAAATTCGCGTTCATTGCTGCACTTCTACAGGTTGCCGTGCTGCTAATTCAATGGGCGTAAAAAAGAATTTGGAAGCGGCGGTTAAAGATCATGGAATGAGCGATCGCGTTCAAGTTGTCGGCGTTGGTTGCATGGGTTTTTGTGGCAATGGGCCGTTAGTAGAAATTGACTCCAAAGAAAAACTTTACGAACAAGTTACACCCAATGATGCAGAGAGTATTATTAATTCTTTAAATGGTGGCGGTATACCTACTGCACCAGAAGGGGATTTAAAACATCCATTTTTTGCTCGTCAAGTGCGAATTGTCCGGGAAACTAGCGGTAAAATTGACCCAGAAAGAATAGAAGAATATATCGCTGCTGGTGGTTATCAATCACTATATAAAGTAATTCACGATTTCACACCGCAACAAGTAGTAGAAGAAATTACTAAAAGCGGTTTGCGGGGTCGAGGTGGTGCAGGTTATCCTACAGGTTTGAAATGGGCGACTGTGGCGAAAATGCCACCAGGACAAAAGTTTGTCGTTTGCAATGGTGATGAAGGCGATCCCGGTGCATTCATGGATCGATCGGTCTTAGAAAGCGATCCCCATCGAGTTTTGGAAGGAATGGCGATCGCAGCTTATGCGGTTGGCGCTAGTGAAGGTTTCATTTACGTCCGCGCTGAGTATCCTTTAGCCATTGAACGATTAGAAATTGCCATCAAACAAGCCAAAAAACTCGGCATTTTAGGCAGTCAAATCTTTGAATCAAACTTCGACTTTAAAGTTAACATTCGCATCGGTGCAGGTGCATTTGTTTGCGGGGAAGAAACAGCTTTAATTGCATCCATTGAAGGCGGTAGAGGAAATCCCCGCCCTCGTCCTCCTTATCCTGCACAACACGGAATTTGGGGTAATCCAACCTTAATTAATAACGTAGAAAGCTTCGCTAATATTGCCGCAATTATCCGCGAAGGTGCAGAATGGTACGCGAGTATTGGCACCGAAAAAAGTAAAGGAACCAAGATTTTTGCCCTCACTGGTAAAGTAAAAAATAACGGTTTAATTGAAGTGCCAATGGGAATTACTCTGCGTGAAATTGTGGAAGAAATGGGCGGCGGAATTCCTGGTGGTCAAGTAAAAGCTGTGCAAACAGGAGGGCCTTCTGGCGGTTGTATTCCTGCTTCTTTGTTGGATACTTCTGTTGATTATGAATCACTCGCCAAAGTCGGATCGATGATGGGTTCTGGCGGTATGGTGGTGATGGATCAAGACACAAGTATGGTGGAGGTTTCCCGATTTTATATGGAATTTTGTCGGGGTGAAACTTGTGGCAAATGTATCCCTTGTCGCGCTGGTACAGTGCAAATGTATCAAGCTTTAACGAAGATTATTAATGGTGAAGCAACTGAGGCTGATTTGGTGAAGTTGGAAGAACTTTGTGAGATGGTTAAGTTTACTAGTTTGTGCGGTTTAGGTCAGTCAGCACCAAATCCTGTTTTAAGTACTTTGCGTTATTTCCGTGAGGAATATTTGGCTTTGTTGAAGCAGGGAGTTCTTAATGGAAAGGTTGCTGTTCATGGTTAGGAGTTTTTTTGATTTAACCGCAAAGAACGCGAAGAGCGCGAAGGGAAGAAGAGGGAGGTTTTATGTCTGTTAAGACTTTGAAAATTGATGGTAAGGAAATAGCGATCGAAGAGGGCGCAACGTTATTACAAGCGGCTAAGGAAGCGGGGATCAGAATTCCGACTTTGTGCCATTTGGATGGAATTACTGATATTGGTGCTTGTCGGTTATGTTTGGTGGAAATTGCGGGAATTAATCGGCTTTTACCTGCTTGTGTGACGGAAGTTTCGGAAGGAATGGATGTGCAAACAAACACTCCGAAGCTGAAGGAATATCGCAAAATGATTATCGAAATGTTGTTTGCTGAAGGTAATCATGTTTGCGCGGTTTGTGTGGCAAATGGGAATTGTGAATTGCAAGATTTGGCAATAGAAATGGGAATGGATCATTCTCGTTTTCCTTATCGTTTCCCGGAACGCGATGTTGATGTTTCCCATGATGAGTTTGGCATCGATCATAACCGCTGTGTGTTGTGTACCAGATGTGTGAGAGTTTGCGATGAAATTGAAGGTGCTCACGTTTGGGATGTGGGTTTTCGTGGCGCAGCAGCTAAGGTGATTACTGGGTTAAATCAACCTTGGGGGACGGTGGATGCTTGCACTAGTTGCGGTAAATGTGTGGAAGCTTGTCCGACAGGGGCGATCTTCCGTAAAGGCGCAACTGTGGGAGAAATGGATCGCGATCGCAGCAAGTTAGATTTCATCGTTACCGCACGGGAGTTGAAACAATGGACAAGATAAGATTCGCTACAGTTTGGTTGGCTGGTTGTTCTGGTTGCCATATGTCTTTTCTCGACTTAGATGAATGGTTAATTGATTTAGCCGAGAAAGTTGATGTGGTTTACAGTCCTGTCGGTTCAGATATTAAAGAATATCCCGAAGATGTGGATGTTTGTTTTGTGGAAGGTGCGATCGCAAATGAGGAAAATTTAGAGTTAATTCTCAAAGTTAGAGAAAGAACTAAATTCTTAGTTTCCTTCGGTGATTGTGCGGTTACAGCGAATGTTCCAGCAATGCGAAATATGCTTAAAGGGGCCGATCCAGTGTTAAGACGCTGTTATTTGGAATTAGGAGATACAACTCCTCAATTGCCAAATTTCCCCGGTATTGTCCCCGAATTACTTGATAAAGTCCGTCCCGTACATGAAGTAATTCAAGTTGATATGTTCTTACCGGGATGTCCGCCTTCTGCACCAAGAATTCAAGCAGCATTAGAGCCACTTTTAAGAGGAGAAAAACCTGTAATGGAAGGGCGAGAAATGCTCAAATTTGGTTAATTGTCATTGGTCATTGATTAGGAAGTTAAAGATAACAAATGACTAATGACTAAATTCACTGATAGTAAAAGTTAAAAAGTAGGGTTTTTATGAGTAGAAAAAACTACAAAAATTACCTTTTTTGGCAAGGGCTAATTACTCTGCTGTTACTTTTACTTATCAGTGGCATCTTTAGCCAATTTTGGGGAAACACTTCCTTAGCTTCTGTGAGTACACAGTCGGCAACAGTTATTAGTGTTGTAGATGGTGATACCTTAAATGTAAAAATGACGCAATGCAGATTACCAATAAACAACAATTCTCAACAATGTAGAATTAGACTTGCCTGTATTGACACGCCAGAAAGGGGTCAAAATCCTTTCTATCAACAAGCTAAAGACCGACTGATAGAATTACTACCTCGCGGAACAAATATTACCGTGAAAGATACAGATACAACGGCGGGAAATCGCATAGTTGCGGAAATATTCAGGGGCAGAAACTCTATAAATATCCAAATGGTAAAAGAAGGTAAAGCTGTTGTTTATTGTAAACATCTCAATGTTTGTTCTGACTCCCGTAATAGTTTATTGAGTACAGAAGCAGCAGCAAGAAAAGCAGGTTTAGGAGTGTGGAATCCCCAACAATCTTGGACACAAAGTAGAGAAAACCACCCCTGTCGTAATTAAGCAATCTGAGCACCAATTCAAGAGGATTTTATGTCCAAAACAGTAGTTATCGACCCGGTTACGCGCATTGAAGGACACGCCAAAATTTCAATTTTTTTAGATGATGCTGGCGAAGTAGATGATGCCCGATTTCATGTTGTTGAGTTTCGGGGTTTTGAGAAGTTCTGCGAAGGCCGCCCGATGAGTGAAATGGCAGGAATTACCGCCAGAATTTGCGGCATTTGTCCTGTAAGTCACTTGTTAGCTTCCGCAAAAACAGGCGACAAAATTTTAGCAGTTAAGATTCCCCCAGCAGCAGACAAATTGCGCCGAATGATGAATTTGGCACAAATTACTCAGTCTCACGCTTTGAGTTTTTTCCATCTTAGTAGCCCCGATTTCTTGTTAGGATGGGATAGCGATCCGGCAACCAGAAATGTGTTTGGTTTAATCGCCGCTGATGCAGAATTAGCCAGAAAAGGCATTCGTTTGCGTCAGTTTGGACAACAAATTATTGAATGGTTAGGCGCGAGGAAAATTCACGCAGCTTGGGCGGTTCCTGGTGGTGTGCGATCGCCACTTTCCGAAGAAGGAAGGACGTGGATACGCGATCGCTTACCCGAATCTCGCAACACCATAGAAATAGCTTTAAATCTGTTTAAAGCTATGTTAGATAATCTCACCACAGAAGTCCAAGCTTTCGGCAATTTCCCATCTTTATATATGGGTTTAGTCGGCAAAAATGGTGAGTGGGAACATTACGATGGACACCTACGTTTTGTCGATAGTCAAGGCAATGTTGTTGCTGATGGACTGAAAGAAGATAATTATAAAGACTTCATTGGTGAAGCAGTGGAAACTTGGTCTTACCTCAAATTTCCCTATTACAAAGATTTAGGTTATCCTGATGGAATCTACCGTGTAGGGCCATTAGCAAGACTTAATGTTTGTGATTACATTGGTACGCCCGCAGCAGACAAAGAATTGCTAGAATTTCGCGATCGCGCAGGTGGAAAAGCTGCAAATTCCTCTTTCTTCTATCACTATGCCAGATTAGTTGAGATATTGGCTGCGATCGAAAAAATTGAGCAATTAGTAGAAGATCCCGACGTAGTTTCCAGTCGAGTTCGCGCCGATGCAGGTGTTAACAACTTAGAAGCAGTTGGCGTTAGCGAAGCACCAAGAGGCACATTATTCCATCATTATCAGGTAGATGAAAACGGTTTAATTCAAAAAGTTAACCTGATTATTGCTACCGGACAAAACAATTTAGCGATGAATAAAACCGTCGCCCAAATTGCTAAACATTACATTCACGGCAACGAAATTCCCGAAGGAATGTTAAACCGTGTAGAAGCAGGAATTCGTGCTTTCGATCCTTGCTTAAGTTGTTCCACTCACGCAGTCGGACAAATGCCATTGCATATCGAATTAATCGCCGCAGATGGCACAGTTGTTAACGAAGTTTATCGTCAATAAATATAAATTAAGGCGATGTCAAACTTTTCCAATTAGTTTAGGAAAAGGAGAAGAAAATGAACACACAAAATCCTTGGCGTAAAAGCTTTGTAGTTCTCAGCATTACCGCTTTGATTTTAGGCGTTGGCACCTATCAAGTTAAAGGTGCTAAAGTGTTTCAAAATCAGCAAACTGAGACAATTTCACAGACAACTACTGTTAAAGATGGTGTTTTTATTCATGTCAGTCATGGCACAGATAATCCTCAGCGATTGTTGATGGCACTGACTATGGCTGATAAGATGTCTGAAGATAAAGATGTTTTAATCTACTTCGATATTAAAGGTGTCGAAGCAGTGGTAAACAATTCTCAAGACATCACATTCAGTGATTTTCCTTCTTCAAAAACACTCCTGAAAAAATTGGCAGATAAAGGAGTAAAATTGCAGGTTTGTCCAACTTGTTTAAAAGCAGCTGGAAAAACGCCTGCTGATTTGATGTCTGGTGCAACTATAGCAAATAAAGCCAATTTCTTTAACTTTACTCAGGGACGCATCATCACACTTGATTATTGAATAGCGACACCTGTATTAGCTATAGATCGGACATTTGACTTAACTTAACTTAGGCGGAGGGTGGAAATTTTCCACTCTCTACTAAATCAATAACTAATGAAGCATAAAAAATGACCAATGGAAAAAGAGAATTTATATTTATGTATGGGTTCTGCTTGTCATCAATTGGGAGTTTATGAAGTATTGCCAAAACTCCAAAGTATGATTACTGAATATGATTTGGAAGACAAAGTAGAGTTGAAAGGTTCATTTTGCTTGGAAACTTGTAGTGATGGCATCGTCATGAAATTCCGAGAAAAGGTATTTATCAAAATTAGTCCAGATAATATTGAGCAAAAATTCACCCAAGAAATCTTGCCGCATATTGTTTAAATAGGAGGCGATAATGTGTTAAAAAAAACTGAAAAAAACCTGTGGGAACTCCTATGGGAATATGACCCAAATGGTTTAATTGTGATCGATCGAGCAATGGAAATTACTCTGGTTAATCCGGCATTTTGCAAAATGTTTCAAGTGGAGAGAGAAGATATAATTGGTCAACCAGCAACAGTAGTTCTCAAGGATTTAAAAGATTTTCAAAAAGCATGGGAAAATAAGCAGGTGGTGCGAGTACCAGAAACAGAATACCCAGAACTTGATATATATGTAAAAGAGGTAATCTTTCCGATTCCTGATGAAGATATCATCGCCTGTATCATGGTAGATATTACCCATGAAATCCATCGCGAAAAAGAAATGATGAAATTGAAAAGTGAGACATTAGCTAAAGTAAATGAAGTGGTAGACAATCAAATGAAAGTAGTCCAACAAATCGCAGGATTACTAGGAGAAACTACAGCAGAAACCAAGGTTAGCTTATTTAAAATAGTCAAAATGCTAGAACGGGAGATTTCTGAAGATGGATAATTTTTTGGATATCTATGACCTCAGTTTGAATAAAAAGGGGGAAGAACTTTGCGGCGATAAAGTCAAATTTCGTCGAACTGGAAGTAAGACGACAATTGTATTATCTGATGGTTTGGGAAGTGGTGTAAAAGCAAATATTCTGGCTACTCTAACCGCAGAAATTTTAATCACGATGTTGAATGCTGATGTGCCACTTGAAGAGGTGATTAAAACTGTAATTGGCACTTTACCAATCTGTCAAGTAAGAAAGATTGCTTATGCTACTTTTACTGTAATTCAAATTAATCACGAAGCCAATAAATTTAAGGTAATTAATTTTGATAATCCTCCCATCCTCTATTTTAAGAAGGGTAAGTTAGTTCAATTAGAATCAAAAAAAGAACAAATTTTAGATAAGAAAATTACCTTTTGTGAGGGAGATTTGGAAAGAGGCGATTTTTTGGGCGCTGTTAGTGATGGTGTACTTTACGCTGGGTTAGGAGAGACTCTTAACTTTGGTTGGGGTTGGGAAAATATTTCTAAATATATTGAAAATTTGTTTGTTAGACAAGTGAATACAGCCCGTAATATTGTTCATCATGTAATTAGTGAAACTCATTCTCTTTATCGAGGAAAGATGGGAGATGATGCTACGTTTGTGGGATTATATTTGCGTAAAAGATATCCTTTAATGGTATTTACTGGCCCACCTTTGGAAAAAGCTAAAGATAAAACTTATGTAGATAGACTATTAAACTTTGATGGACGGAAGATAATTTGTGGCGGGACTACAGGTAATATTGTGGCTAAATATCTCGGTGAAACTATTGAAATGGATATTGCGACAATGCGAAAAGATCTGCCACCAATTGGGAAATTAAAAGAGATTGATTTAGTTACTGAAGGAATATTAACAATTTCTAAGGCGATCGAACTCTTAAGAGATAGTCATTGCGATCCATCAAGAATACCAGTAGATAGTAATGGTGCAGTAATGTTAGCGAAAGAAATTTTAAATGCTGATTCTATCTTATTTTTAGTCGGGCAAAAAATCAATGATTTTTATCAAAATCCCTTATTGCCTAAAAATATTTCGATTCGCCGCAATTTGGTAGAGGAATTAGTAAAAATATTGCAAACAAAACAAAAGGAAGTTACGATCGAGTATTGTTAAAAAAGCAGAACCTTTTGTTAAGGTAAGGGAACAGAAAACAAATATTTCTTTAGCTGCTTCCAGCTTATGTTTGGTAGCCGTTAAAATTACGATTAATAATTGTTATTTTACAAAGCATAATATGAACTCTCATCTTTCAATCACATTACAAACTTTAGACAAATCTTTCATTGTCATTGGTTATGGCAATGATTTACGCAGTGATGATGGGATTGGCCCTCGCGTTGCCAACGAAGTAGAAGCTTGGGGTTTACCAAATGTTAAATCTTTAGCTTTGCATCAATTAACACCGGAAATAGCAGACACAATTAAAGATGTTGACGGTGTAATTTTTGTCGATGCTTGTCAATTACCTGATGTTCAGGAGGTGCAAGTATTAACAATAGAAGCAGAAGAAACGGGAAAAAGTATGACGCATAATGTCGATCCGCGATCGCTTCTTGCCTTGTCACAAACCCTTTACAACCATCATCCCCATGCTTGGTGTATCAATGTACCAGCGGTTAATTTTGAAATGGGAGAAACCCTTTCCTCGGTAGCAGAAAAAGGAGTTGTGGAAGCTTTAGAAAAAATTAATTTTATTCTGCTTGAGCAAACTCATCATCATGAATATTAATTTTACAAATATCCAAAAATGGACGAAGTTAGCTTATTGGAAAATGCTTGCGCGATCGCATTATAACCAGCCGATCGTCCAAAGTAACCTGGAAAACATCAAATTGTTAATTATTGAAAAGGTAAGTAATTTACTTTGTCCTGCGGCTTATGATCTAGATGAGAACTTACTCATTGTTTTACTATCAGTAACTCAGGAGGAAGATAAACAATTAAATATCCTACCATGTTTCAAACTGCCAAAAGCGTAATTTTTAAGAAAGTTGACATTGCTGAAGTGGCAGGATTGAACGGACAATTAGCGATCGCTAACACTAAACTAGTCGTTCCTCAAGCAACTATTCTCGAAGTTTCTGCCCGTACAGGTTGGCAAAGGGAAACTTTTCGTGGTTGTTTATAAAACACATTGCTAATCAACTTAGTACTAATTTTTCCAGCCATTAGTTTTAACAAAAAACTCCTATTTACAGAATAATTACTAATGGCGATTCATCTGAATTAGAGGTGTAAAAATGTTAAAAGCATCAGATATTATGACCAAAGAAGTCGTGACTATTCGTGGTTCAGCGACAGCAGCAGAAGCAGTAAAATTGATGCGAGAAAAAGGCTTGCATACTTTGATTGTAGAGCGTCGCCACGACCAGGATGCTTACGGTATAGTCACAGATAGCGACATTGTTTACAAAGTAGCAGCTTTCGGTCTAGACCCGAAAAAAGTTCGTGTCTATGAAATTATGACCAAGCCTTGCGTTGTGGTTAATCCTGACCTGGGTGTAGAATATGTAGCGCGGTTATTTGCAAATACCAACATTCGCATCGCACCAGTAATTAAAGATAAATTGTTGGGCATAATTTCTATTACTGATATTCTCAGTAAAGGTGACTTTGTAGAACGTCCCAAACAAACTTTCCTCGAACAAGAAATCCAAAAAGCAGTTGAAAGCGCCCGTGCTATTTGTGCGGAAAAAGGCCCTAATTCCAGAGAATGTGCTGCCGCTTGGGATATAGTTGAAGAACTAGAAGCTGAAGCAGCCCACCAACGCGCAAGAAAACTGGATCAAACAGCTTTTGACAAGTATTGCCAGGAATTTCCAGATGCACTAGAAGCTCGGATGTATGATGTCTAATCAGATGGGTAATTGGTCAGAGAAATTAAAATCACCTATTAACGCAAGTTGCTAGTTATTAATTCTTTCGGAGTTCCCCCCGTGATGTTAATAGCGAAGCTTCCTCTGGTTCCCCCCTTATTAAGGGGGGTTAGGGGGGATCTAAGGCTGTGATTACTAGGTTTTGATCCCCCCTAACCCCATGATGTTAATAGCGAAGCTTCTGCTGGCTCCCCCCTTAATAAGGGGGGCTAAGAAAGAGCCAGACTTGTAACTAGCAACTTGAGTTATTACCTATTATCAAATGGTACACAACTTTGCTTCTCCCATCTTTTCTGGTATAAATCTATTCCTCTTAATGATGGAATTTTTTTTGGAATAGATTATGGCAGCATTGAAAAGAAATTAAAATCAGGACTAACAAGAACTGGGCTTAGTATTTTACGGAAAAATTATGAGTATTAATGATAACTAGTTACTAACAAAAACTGGCAGAGTTAGCTGTAGTAATGTGATGAAAAAGAACCAGTTGACGATCGGGACAAAAATTACAATTATTTAACTGAATATTATAAATTGTTACCAAATGTTGATGTAGCGTTAAAAAATACTAAAAAGTTATCCCCATAATCCATCTTTGGTTAGATGATAAAAGAAGGAGCAATAAGGGAGCTACCCTGAGAAAAAATTCTCCGATAATGCTTATGAGTAAACGATTGGGTTGATTTCGTACCAGGTTTATCAATAAAAAAGGCAACTGCAACGTTGTTTAAATAAGGCTTAATAATCACCTGTTTCAATAGTGTGATGACCAAACAATATGGGTGATTTCAGCCAAAGATAAACAAGGCTTACAGAATTTGGACACAGACAAAATACCAACGGAATTCTGTAAAAAATGACAAGCAAAACCTAATGGCTAACAAAGGTTTGAGATAATGACTACAAGAACAATTGCAACGATCGACGGTAACGAAGCAGTAGCTTATGTTGCTTACCGTTTAAATGAAGTAATTGCCATTTATCCGATTACACCATCTTCACCGATGGCAGAATGGGCGGATGCGTGGACATCAGAAAATAAACCCAACATCTGGGGAACACTGCCATCAGTAGTAGAAATGCAAAGCGAAGGTGGCGTTGCTGGTGCAGTTCACGGGGCATTACAAACAGGCTCATTAACAACAACATTCACCGCATCTCAGGGATTATTATTAATGATCCCGAATATGTATAAAATTGCTGGGGAATTAACACCTACAGTATTTCATATTGCTGCCCGTAGTTTAGCTGCTCAAGGACTTTCTATTTTTGGCGATCATAGCGATGTGATGTCAGCGCGTGCAACTGGATTTGCGATGTTATGTTCGGCATCAGTGCAAGAAGCGCATGATTTCGCTTTAATTTCCACAGCAGCTAGTTTAGAATCGCGGATTCCTTTTGTACATTTCTTTGATGGATTCCGCACTTCTCACGAAGTACAAAAATTGGAATTGTTGACTGAAGATGATCTGCGATCGCTAGTTCCCGATGAGTTAGTATTTGCTCATCGTGAAAGAGCATTAACTCCCGATCGTCCAGTATTAAGAGGAACTGCTCAAAACCCCGACGTTTACTTCCAAGCCAGGGAAACAGTTAATCCATTTTATACAGCTTGTGTAGACATTACCGAAAAGGTAATGAATGATTTTGCCAAACTAACTGGACGGCAATATCAACTGTATGAATATCACGGCGATCCCACAGCAGAAAGAGTGATTATTTTAATGGGTTCTGGTTGCGATGCTGCCCATGAAACCGCCGATTATCTCAACAATTTAGGCGAAAAAGTTGGGGTATTAAAAGTTAGATTGTATCGCCCGTTTGATGCCAAACGCTTAGTAGCAGCATTACCAGAAACCGTTAAATCGATCGCAGTTTTAGACCGTTGCAAAGAACCGGGCGCAGGTGGCGATCCTCTCTATTTAGATGTAATTACTGCCTTAGCTGAAGAAAATCGGACAGGCATTAAAGTAGTAGGTGGACGCTACGGTTTATCATCCAAAGAATTCACACCAGCGATGATTAAAGCTGTGTATGATAATCTCGCTGTTGCCGAACCAAAGAATCATTTTACAGTGGGAATTAACGACGACGTTACTCACACCAGTTTAGAATACGATCCATTTTTCAACATCGAACCAGATAGTGTAGTTCGGGCAGTATTCTATGGTTTAGGTGCTGATGGAACCGTTGGCGCGAACAAGAATTCAATCAAAATTATTGGCGAAGAAACTGACAACTACGCCCAAGGTTATTTCGTTTACGACTCGAAGAAATCTGGATCGGTAACAGTATCTCACTTGCGCTTTGGGCCGAATCCAATTCGCTCAATTTATCTAATCAGTCAAGCGAATTTTGTAGCTTGTCACCAATGGGGATTTTTAGAACAGTTTGAAATGTTGCATATTGCCAAACCTGGGGCAACATTCCTGTTAAATAGTCCTTTTGGCCCGGAAGAAGTTTGGAGTAAATTACCTCGATCGGTCCAAAAAACCATCATCAATAAAAAACTGAAAGTATTTGTTTCCGATGCCAACAAAGTTGCCAGAGAAAGCGGCATGGCAGGACGGATTAATACAGTAATGCAAGTGTGCTTCTTTGCCCTTTCGGGAGTTTTACCCAGAGAAGAAGCGATCGCCCAAATCAAAAAATCCGTTAAAAAAACTTACGGTAAAAAAGGGCCAGAAATTGTCGAGAAAAACATGAAAGCGATCGACAATAGCCTGGACAATTTATTTGAAGTTAAAGTTCCCGATCGAATAGATAGTGAAATAGTTATCCGTCCAGCAGTACCCGACACTGCACCCGCATTTGTCCGCGAAGTTTTAGGCCAAATAATTGCTAAGAAAGGCGATGAACTTCCGGTTAGCGCCATGCCAATTGATGGTACTTATCCCACCGGAACATCAAAATGGGAAAAACGCAACATTTGTCAAGAAATTCCCGTTTGGGACCCCGATGTTTGCGTGCAATGTGGTAAGTGCGTGATGGTATGTCCACACAGCGTAATTCGCAGCAAAGTTTACGAACCAAGCGAACTAGAAAACGCACCGGAAACCTTCAAGAGCACCAACGCCAAAGACCACGATTGGAAAGGCTTAAAATTCACCATTCAAGTAGCACCAGAAGATTGTACAGGTTGCGGTGTTTGTGTGGATGTTTGCCCAGCGAAAAATAAATCCCAACCGAAACTGAAAGCAATTAATATGGCAGAACAATTGCCATTAAGAGAACCAGAAAGAGTGAATTGGGATTACTTCTTAAGTTTGCCAAATCCTGACCGTCGGGAATTGAAGTTAAACAAGATTAATCAACAACAAATGCAAGAACCTTTGTTTGAATTCTCAGGTGCTTGCGGCGGTTGTGGAGAAACACCTTACTTGAAATTAGTCAGTCAGTTATTTGGCGATCGCATGATTGTTGCCAACGCCACAGGTTGTTCCTCAATTTATGGTGGTAACTTACCCACAACACCTTGGACACACAATGCCGATGGACGTGGCCCTGCTTGGTCGAATTCCTTGTTTGAAGACAACGCCGAATTTGGTTTAGGTTTCCGAGTATCGATCGACAAACAAACCGAATTTGCCGTCGAATTACTGAAGAAATTAGCCAGCGAAATTGGCGAAACTTTAGCAACCGAAATCCTCAACAACGAACAAAAGAACGAAGCCGACATTTGGGAACAACGAGAAAAAGTTGCCGCCCTAAAACAACGCTTAGACGAAATAGTTAATTCTGCATCAGACAACAGCGTTAAATCCAAAGCAAAACAACTAAAAGTCCTAGCAGATTATCTCGTCAAAAAGAGCGTTTGGATCATCGGTGGAGACGGTTGGGCGTATGATATTGGTTACGGCGGATTAGACCATGTAATTGCTAGCGGACGTAACGTTAATATCCTAGTTTTGGACACCGAAGTTTACTCAAATACTGGTGGACAAATGTCCAAAGCAACCCCGCGAGGTGCAGTAGCAAAATTCGCCGCTGCTGGAAAACCTGCTGCTAAGAAAGACCTGGGCTTAATTGCTATGACTTACGGCAATGTTTACGTTGCTAACGTAGCAATGGGTGCAAGAGATGAACATACATTGAAAGCCTTCTTAGAAGCAGAAGCTTACGACGGCCCATCATTAATTATTGCTTACTCTCACTGCATCGCTCATGGTATTAATATGACCACAGGAATGCAGCAACAAAAAGCCGCAGTAGAATCTGGTGCCAAACTGTTGTATCGTTACAATCCAGAACGAGCAATTAAAGGTGAAAATCCCCTGCAATTAGACAGTCGATCGCCGAAACTTCCGATCGAGCAATATATGTATGCTGAAACCCGGTTTAAGATGCTCACAGCTAGTAAACCGGAACAAGCAAAACGGCTACTTCAAGAAGCACAACAAGACGTAAATTCTCGTTGGGAAATGTACCAATATTTAGCCGCCCGCCAATTGCATACTAATGGTAATGGTCATAAAGATCGTGGCAAAACTGGTGAAAGTTCCGACAAAGGCGAAGAAACAACAGGCGGAAAACCCGAAGCGTTAAAGAGTTAATTAGAAGGCAGGGGAACCCGTAGGACAGGCATCTTGCCTGTCATCCCCAGTCTTTAACTTTCAGTTCCGAAAGGTTGCCTGATTTTATTAGGAGAAACAAGAATGGATTTAACTACTAATTATTTGGGATTAACGTTGCGATCGCCTATTGTACCTTCAGCCGCAGCACCCCTCACCGAGAATGTAGACAACATTAAAAAAATGGAAGATGCGGGTGCAGGTGCAGTAGTTTTGCATTCTTTGTTTGAAGAACAAATTCGGCAAGAACGCCAAGAATTAGACCATCATCTAACATATCATTCCGAATCTTTTGCCGAAGCACTCACCTATTTTCCCGAACCAGAAATCTTCCATGTTGGCACAGAAGAATATCTAAATCATATCCACCGAGCCAAACAAATGGTTGATATTCCCATTATCGCCAGCCTTAACGGTAGCACTATTGGTGGATGGGTAGATTTTGCCAGTCAAATTCAACAAGCAGGCGCAGACGCACTAGAATTAAACATCTATTATGTGCCTACTGATTTCAACATGACAGGCGCACAAGTTGAACAAAATTATATTGACATTGTTCGTGCTGTTACATCAACCGTAAACATTCCCGTTGCTGTCAAATTAAGTCCCTTCTTCAGCAACATGGCATACATGGCAAAACGCTTGGAAGAAGCAGGTGCAAATGGACTAGTTTTATTCAACCGTTTCTATCAACCAGACATTGATATTGAAGACTTAGAAGTGCGTCCAAACATACTTTTAAGTACACCCCAAGCCATGCGTTTACCGATGCGTTGGATTGCCATTTTGTACGGAAGAGTGCGCCCAGAATTTGCGGCAACTGGTGGGATTCACAAAGGACAAGAAGCGATCAAAATGCTGATGGCGGGAGCAAAAATTACCCAAATTTGTTCCGTACTAATGCGTCATGGAATCGCCCATATTCGAGATATCGAAAATGAAATGAAACACTGGATGGTAGAACATGAATACGAATCAGTTCAACAAATGATTGGTAGCATGAGTCAAATCAATTGTCCAGACGAATCAGCCTTTGAACGCGCCCAATATATGCGAGCAGTTCAAACTTACAAACCTGCTATTTCTCTTTCATAATATTTATGATTTCGTTAAATTCCCAGGTAATTTAAAAAACCTGGGAATTTCCTATATAAAACAGAACAGAGAAAAAAGTTGAATTTTAATCTTCATCCAAACTTGGGCAAAAATTAAAAAATATATAAAAAACATCTGCGTTCATCTGCGTTTATCTGCGGTTCATCTGCGTTTTAAAAAAAACTTTCGCCACCAACAGACAAAAAAAACATCTGTGTTCATCTGTGTTCATCTGTGGACATCTGTGGTAAAAAACAATTTCTCAACAGCCAGCACTTCACCAAATTACACTTGTAAGTTAAACTTAAACCTTGTGCATGACCACTTGACAAAAAGAGGAGTAGATTATGTCAGAATTTCTAGACTTTTTGCGACATAAGTTTGCTTATGTAGCTTTCGGAGAATTCAAACCTGGTAAATTTGAAGAAGCTAAACAACTTTATGAAAAAGCAATCTCTACATACCATCATGGTTTCCAAGGTGCATATCTGTTACAAATTCCCAATACTGATAAAGGTATTGCGATAATTTTTTGGGAAAGCGAACAAGATATGGCTGAAAATCAGTCGGAAGCTTATCAGGAGATTTTGAAACAAATGTCGCCTTTGTTTGCTATTACACCCCAAACTGATTTTTATGAAGTTGTTAGCGAAATAGCTCCCAAAGAATGATTTTTTAATGTGCTTTAGTAAAGTTTTAAGTCAAAGAAAATCTAAACATTTTCTTTGACTTAAAATCATAAAATAAATTATTTATTTTAGGGAGGGCGAGTATGCAAGAATTTAAAGAGTGTACATTTGAGAATACTAACCTAGATTCTTTAAAAAAGTGGGATATTCAAGAGCTTAATTTAACCCTTTTTAACAGGGAACAAGTTTCTAGTGACTTAGTTGATGTGATTAAAGCAACTTGTTTAATTGAGTCCCGTGCAGACCTTTACTCTTCCTACTTGCTTTCAGTGTTTTCTAGTAAAAATGAGTGGCATAAACTGATCCATATTTGGAATTTAGAAGAAAGACAACATGGGCAAGCTTTGCAAAAATGGAGTCAGCTAGTAGATCCTGATTTCAATTTTGAAGAGTTATACAAAAAGTATATAGAAACTGTGCAATACCATTCAGAAACCGGAGTTTCTGTTCGAGGTTCTATTGCCAATGAATTAATCGCCCGTTGTGTTATTGAAGCTTTAGCAAGTGCTTATTATGCAGCGATTCGCGATCGCACTTCAGAACCCCTTTTACGTGACATTTGCGATCGCTTGTCGAAGGATGAAGCCCGTCATTACGGAATGTTTTATAAATTTTTGAAAGAAGTGCAAAAAACTGAGAAAATTAACATTTTTAACAAATTGCTAATTTTAGCCAAACGAGTTTTTGAATTAGAAGATGACCAGATTATTTATGCTTCATTTTGTATAAGTACTCACCTGAAACAACAAAACTATAATAAAAGTAGAGAAGGTAATACTTATATCAGCAAAATGTACCCACTCTATGAAAGAAAACATATTTATTATATCTTAAATCTTCTGCTTCCTATTTTAGAACTTCCTAAACACGGGCGATCGCATCATTTATTAAGCTTTCTGTTCTATTACCTGATAAAAATCCGAATTTTTCTCAGCAGGCTATCTTTAATGAACATCACAGGGAACAAAATCGCTCATACTGAATCTAATAACTAAAATCTATTTATCCAAACTTATGAAACCAGTTGTCATTGTCGGTTTAACCTTGCTGTTAGGTTATTCAAGCAATTATTTAGCAGCCGCGAGAACCCCAATAAATCAATTTACAATTGCCCAAACTAGCCAATTAAAAGATACCTTAGTAATTCCCGGTGAAAGAGTTGGCCCAATTACTAAAAATACTAGCCGTCAAGAACTAGCTAAACTTTTTGGCGCGTCACGTTTGCAAGACAAAAAGATTTTTGGCCCTGAAGGAATCGGAGAATTTGCTGCTACTCGCGTTAACCTGGGACAACAACGTTCATTTACAGTAGTTTGGGCAGATGAAAAACGTACTCAACCTGCTACTATTCGGGATTTTGGTTCTGCTTGGAAAACGCCTGAAGGCATTGGTGTCAGTACTTCCCTTGCGGAATTAAGAAAACAATTAGGTGAGTTTAAACTTTACGGACTCGCTTGGGATTATAGCGGTACAATTTTGCTAGAAAATACTAAATTAGCAAATTACAAAGGCAAATTAATCTTGCAGGTAGCAGCTTCACCTGATGCAGCGAAGAAACATCCCCGCCAATATCAAGCAGTTATGGGAGATTCTACTTTCTCTTCATCAAATCCTAATTGGCAACCTTTAGGAATTACCGTACAACAAATGATAGTGTATCTTAATGAAAGTATTTAAGTTTGTTGTAAGCACTTTAGTGCTTTCTAGGACTAAAGTCCTTACAACGAACGTTTCTTTTTACCTAGAATAGTGTAAATCATTGTTTCTTGTTGTCTACCTCGGAGTTGGATTGTTTTTACTTGTTCTCCTCGGTAGCGATCGCTAACATAACTGAAAGTTTCATCGGTTAATAATATTTTGAATGGTTTATCAGCAGTTAACTCTTTATTCATTGATTCTAATCGAGATGCTACGTTAACCGTATCTCCAACTACGGAATAATTCAAGCGTCTTGTTCCTCCCACACTCCCAGCAATTAGCATTCCGGTATGAATACCAATGCCAAATTTAATTACAGGTTTACCTTGGGATTTTAACCGTTTATTTAGTTGTCTTAATCGTTTGTGCATGGCAAGAGAAGCTGCGATCGCATTTAGCGCATCTTGGCGAATTCCCTCTGGTTTTGCGTTAGGAAAAGGTACACCAAAAACCGCCATAATTGCATCTCCAATATATTTATCTACGACTCCACCATTATCCATAATACAATCAGTCATCGCATCCAAATATTCATTCAGCCAATTGAGCAATTCTCGCGGCTTCAGGGTTTCTGAAATAGTAGTAAATCCTCGAATATCCATAAATAATACAGTAGCGATTAATTCTTGCGCTTGCAGTTTTCCATCTTCGATTATTTCTTCTTTGCGCTGCCAAATTAATGCTGCTGTTTCTGGGGAAACGTGCTTGGCAAATAAGTTCATTAATTGTTGTTTTTCATACTGTTCTCGCAATTGTAAACCAACTGCTGCTATTAATACTGTGCCAATTGGGGCGGCGATCGGTATCCACAATTGACAAAAAACAAAAACTACAGTAGCGATCGCAAACCAAGCGATCGGTAAAATAAAAATTAGAACTATCCGCGTCTTTAGATCGCTGCCGAAAAATAGGCAACTAGCACCAAATGGTAACAAGATTAATAACCCAAATACCTGTATATCCGGTAAAGTTTGTAACCAACTTTTCTTGACTAAATTATCAATTACAGCAGCATGAAAGTAAACTCCAGATGTAGGCGGTTCTGTATTGTAAGGCGTTCGCAATGGATCGGTTAAACCTATGGCAGTAAAACCAATTAGCACAAATTTATTTGTAAATTGATTACTAGGTATTTTACCTTCAGCTACATCTACAAAAGAATAGGTTATCGGAGATGATTGCTGGGAATTATTGGCTAAAGAAATGACTTTTCCCGGCCAATTTAACCAGATATTTTGTAAAGGTTCATATTTACTGGGCTGTGGCAGAGAAATTGGTTCTTTTGTCTGATTTAAATTGTACACTTCAATCATCGCCAAACCCAAACTAGGAAGAGAAAATTCGGCGCTATTTATCCAAATTGGTACTTGACGAGTAATACCATCCCCATCAACTTGACGAGAAATATGTCCTTGATTACTTGCAGCTTCACTTAATTTTTGTACAGGTATTAAAGGGTTTCCTAGATCATCCCATGCTCTAGCTAATACTACATTACCACTTTGCTCGATCGCTTTCGCAAATTCAGCATCTTTCTCACTACGATCGACAAATTTAATATCAAATCCAATCGCTGCTGGACGGGCTTTTTGTAAATAATTTAATAAGGGAACATAGCGATCGCGTTGCCAAGGAAATTGACCGTATTTCTGCACACTCTTTTCATCGATCGCAATTACAACAATTCTTTTATCCCATTGCTGTTTAGGTAAAACTCCCGTCTCGCGGACTTGAAATAGCAATTTGTAACCTACTCTTTCCAGAGGTAGCCAAATATTTAAATGCCACATTCCCAAAGATAAAATTGTTGCTGCTGCACCAGTAAGCCAGGGCGAACTATTGCAAAAGTAACGGCGCAGTCCACCAATAAAATTTTTAGCTACCATAAATTTTACTACGTTGAAATTGCTGGTAAATTATGATTATTTGAAATTTAAGATGTTTAATCGCTAAATTAATAATCTTTGGCGATTAAACATCTTAAATGGGCAATTTCAATGCAACCCTGACAATTTTATGCAAAATATGATTAGTTAATTTTGCATTTTCTATTGTGGAAATTTCAATTCATAAACTTGTTCGTCACCTAAAGGAGTACGCACCAGTAACTTGAGAATTCCTTGTGGAGGAAAAGAAACAACAGTTTCAAATTCACCCGTAGGACTAATTGGCAAACTCTGACCTTCGAGAAAAACTGAATTGATTGGATTTACTACACCACTTACCCGAACTTTTCCAGTTTCCGGGGCTGGTAAAACTTCTAAACTAACTCTAGCATCGCCATTAAATGGAGTAGGCTTTGTCGGTGGATTTCCTGGCTTGACGATCGTATAATTTCCCGCCCCTACTACTTCCGTAACTTGCTGATTGCCAGTACCTCCACTGACCGCAACTAACCCTTCAACTGTGATAACTTGTGTTTCGCCATTTGGCTTAACTATGACTATAAAATCCGTCCCTCTTACACCAGCAACTCCAGTAGGTGTTTGAATTTTAAAATTAGACTGAGGATTTGTAAAAGAGCGAACTTTTGAGCGAAGTTGCCCTTGATTCATCCTTAATTCTGTAGTAGTAGCACCATTAGATTGCCTACCCAAATTTTTAATTGAAACATTAGAATTTTGCGACATCCTACTATTCGCAATACCATTATCAGTTGCTAAATTGGCACTAGAATTAACCCCAGTTCTAATTCCCTCACCTGGACGAGAAATGCGATCGCCAACTTTTGCTTGACGTTGGACTTGTTTGAGAAATCCATTTTTGTAATAAGTCACATCGCCACTAACCTCGGTACATTCCAAATAACGTTCTTGACTGATTTGTTGTTGACTTCGCCTGGGTGGACCCCCAGCAAAAATCGGAAACGAAATGGCTAGTAAAATACCTGCTATTAACAATAAAGCTAATGCCGCCCTAGACGATCGAAACAAATTGATAGGATTCCTCATTTTTTCAATCTACAAATATATTGAAGCTAAATCAATCATAATAGTTCCACATCAGATGACCCTGAAAAAACTATTTGCAACATTATATTAATAAAAATGTCCTCGACACTTTCCCAAAGAAGTAACAGTGCGGTAAAATACCGAAGCTCATTCGGTGCTGTCGGCAGGTAGACACTGTAATCAGAATACCCATCGACAGTGATTGTGCGATCGCTCTTGCGAGGAAAAAATTATGTCCAAAAATTCCCTTTCACTTTGTAAATCTTCCACCCCTTCAACTCCCCTCTTTCCGCGTCAGCAAAAATTCCCTCCACAACTTAGCATTATTTCCACCCTTAGTTTAGTGGTAATTGGATTTTTTAGCGTTGCCCAAAAAGCAATGGCGCACCACGCAATGGGCGGTAGAATGCCTGCTAACTTCTTTGAAGGTTTTATTTCAGGTTTAGCACATCCAATTATTGGCTTAGACCATTTTGCTTTCATCGTTGCGATCGGATTTTTAGCAGTTGGATTATCAAGAGGCGCATTAATTCCCGCAGGTTTTGTTATCGCTTCTTTAGCAGGAACCGGACTACATTTACTGAAACTTAACTTACCAGGAAACGAAATCATTATTGCCTGTTCAGTGATAGTTTTTGGTATCCTGCTTGTAGCCCAAAAACAGCTAAATTTTACTTGGTTAATTGCCTTAGCTGCTGTTGCTGGATTATTTCACGGATACGCTTACGGAGAATCAATTGTCGGCGCAGAAATGACACCATTATTTGCTTATCTTTTGGGGTTTAGCATCATTCAATATGCGATCGCCCTCACCGCCCTAGCAACTGGAAACCTCCTAACTCAAAAATTCACCAACTTAACCGTTTCACCCCTACGACTAGCAGGCTTTGCCATATCCGCCATTGGCGTAGTTTTCCTTACTAATTCCTTAATTAGTTAGTAGTCATGAGTCATTAGTCATTAGTCATTTGTTAATGGTTAGTTGTAATATCAATGAGTAGTTCTTCACCAAGAACTAATGACCGATGACCGATGACCAATAACCAATAACCCAAAATGCACAAAATCCCCGTTACAGTTATTACCGGATTTCTCGGCAGTGGCAAAACCACTTTAATTCGCCATTTATTACAAAATAATCAAGGTCGAAAAATTGCCGTTATCGTCAATGAATTTGGCGAATTAGGAATAGATGGAGAATTACTCCGTTCCTGCCAAGTTTGTGAAGAAGAAGACGCAAATAACAACATTGTCGAACTTACCAACGGTTGTCTTTGTTGCACCGTTCAAGAAGAATTTTTGCCCACAATGCAAGAATTATTAAAACGTCGGGAAAACTTAGATTGTATCTTAATTGAAACATCAGGATTAGCCTTACCTAAACCATTAATTCAAGCATTTCGTTGGCCGGAAATTCGTACAGGTGCCACCGTCGATGGTGTAGTTACAGTAGTAGACTGCGAAGCCCTAGCTTCAGGAAATTTAGTCGGCGATCTCAACGCTTTAAATGCTCAAAGACAAGCCGATCCCAATTTAGATCATGAAACACCGATCGAAGAATTATTTGAAGACCAATTAGCTTGTGCTGACTTAGTATTGCTGAGTAAAGTTGACCAAATAGACAACCAAACTCAAACTCAAGTTGAAAAATGGTTAAAACAACAATTACGTTCTGCTGTCAAATTAGTTCCTTGTAAACAAGGCGAAATTAATTCGGAATTATTGTTAGGTTTTAATGCCGCAGTTGAAGATAATTTAGAAACTCGTCCTAGCCATCATGACACAGAAGAAGAACACGAACACGACGACAATATTAACTCAGTTCACTTTGTCTTAGAAGGCAACTTCCAACCCCAAACATTAGTAGACAAATTACAAAACCTAGTGCAAAAATTAGAGATTTACCGCATTAAAGGATTTGTTTCCGTACCGAACAAACCCATGCGTTTAGTATTGCAGGGAGTTGGCGATCGCTTAGAATACTTTTACGACCGACCTTGGCAAAAAACCGAACCAAGACAAACCAAATTAGTCCTAATTGGGCGGGATTTAGAAACTACAGAAATTACTGCTGAACTGCAAAAAATCGCCGTTTAATAACTTCATCTGTCTTGAGAAAGGTTTGCTTTTTTTTGATCCCCTACGAAGTCTCTGTCCTTTTGTAGGGGTTTTAATTTAGCTGTTTGTTTCAAAATGTAAATGTTCGTTAACAATTCAGCAAAACACCCATGACAGTCAGTGATATCAGCGCCTACGACCAAGGTAAAGAAGCACTAAAAAAATTGAATGTAGACGACCAACTAGGCTTACTTTGGGTTGTTTACACCAAGCTAGGAAAATCAATTACACCAGCTGCACCAGGGGCTTCAGGATCGGAAATTGCTCAAGGTTTATTCAACCAAGTTAAAGCACTTCCCCATCAGGAACAATTGCAAGTAATGCGGGATATTGCTACAAAAACTAACACTCAAATTAGCCGGGAATATGGTTCTTTGAGTCCCGAAACAAAGTTAGCTTTTTGGTATTTCTTAGCGCAAGGAATGGAGAACGCTACCATTATCCCCATGCCTCCAAACTATGAACTTCCCCAAGCAGGAAAAGATTTATTAGCCAAAATTGAAGGCTTAGGTTTTCAAGAACAAATTGATTTTCTGCGTGGTGCAGTTTTACCAATGGGAACAGAACCAGCGGGTGGTTCTGAAATTTAGCACTGTTCGTTGTGAACACTTCACTGTTCCAAGTAAGGGCTAGGAGGCAAAGGGGAAATTTTCCCCAGCCTCCCAGCCCTTCTGCCTATTTTTTCTTTTGCAAAACTGCCCCAAGTACTCCAACTCCGGTGAGACTTGCGCCAGTAATAATCAAAGGTAATGCTGGATTAATTCTTGGTTTTGTCTGGGAATTTAATTCAGCATTCTTATTTGTTTGTAAGGTATTTCTTTGCAGGTTTTGACTAGGCGAATTTATCGCTTTGGGGCTAGCTGTTGGTGCTGCCGCAGTTCTACCAGCAGCAACAGTAACTGGGAAAGTTAATTTAAAGGGTTTAAAATTAGCGTTTGCTTTAGGAGTACCGCTGATTTCTATTTCGTAATTTCCCACTTTAGGAAACACTAGATCAGCACCGGGAATGCCTTGATATTGAGAATTTGAGATAGGTTTTAAAGCAGGTTTCAGCAGAGGAAGAGAACCTTTAAGACGCGGTTTTGTGTAAACTGCCATTTGGCAGTTACAATCTTTGAGCGGAATTAGTTTTCCACCTTGACGAGTTAATGCTATCCAAATTTGAGTAGATTCACCTGCTTTGGGATTATCATTTGGTTCAATGTGTAAAGTTCCGCCCACATCTGCGGCAACTTGTACATTATGTGCGTAAACAGGAGTAATTGCTAATCCTAGAAATAGTATAGTCGCCAAACTTTTATTCAGACTTGAGTGGTGCAGCATAGAATTTTTCTAAAGATAAAATTGACCAAAATTGACGCGATCGCACTAACAACACACAAACAGTAACTACTATTAAAATTGCCGTTCTTAACTTATTTTCCCAATTCCATTGCAAATTACCTAAATAATGAGAACCAATCACTACAGCGTGAATCGCACACAACAGAAACGCTGGCACAGCTAATAAATGAATTTGTCGCCAACGATTGCCTAAGTTTTTCTGAAAGCGATCGAAACTCGTCACCGTTGCCGGAATCATTAATATTAACGCTACAATGCCCGTCACTATACCTAATTGATGCAAAGGCAACATGAACGAAACCGCATTTACATTCCAACTCAAAGTATGATCTAAAATATGAGAAACATGAGCCAAAGCTAACACAAAAGCACCCACACCCAAAGCCCTGCGATATCGCAAAGGATGAGGCCAAATTCTGCTAACTGGACGGGCAATTAAAGCCAACATTAAAAATAATAAAGCGCCATGACTGGTGAAGTCTACCATAGTATCACCAGTGCGTAATAAAGTTAAAACACCGATCGCGATCGTAATCCAGCCACCCATACGGAACAACTGACTGCGCCGACTCGCACTCACACCAGAAATCGAAACCCCCACCCCCAACATCATCGGCAAAGTTCCCAACCCAAAAGCCAACATCGTCGCCGCACCAACCCAAAGATTACCAGTTTCCGCTGCCTTAATTTGAGCCGCATAAAGAAAACCGCAGGGAATAAAACCCCAAACCATCCCCAAAATTCCCGGAGTCCACCATTGATTTTGGAATGAGAGATTTAGCATAATTTTACTTAAGCGATCGTGCAACTTCCCCTGAGTCAAAGGATGAAAAATCGGGATCGGAGGCAGGAAATCCGGCTTTACCTGCGCCAAACCAAACCAAATCAACATGATCCCCGTCAAAATAGCGATCGATCGCCGCAACACACTATCGATCCCCGCCATCTGTCCGCTAGCAATCAACACCGAACCAAACGCCCCAATAGCCGCACCCACCAAGGCATAGCTGAGAATTCGCCCTAAATTGAGCAAAATATGAAAAAATAACTGTTGTCGCCAACTCGCACCAGGCTTTGGCTTCTGGGAAAAGGAAAAAGCCACACTCAAAGGGCCACACATTCCAATACAATGACCAAAACTTCCCAAAAAACCCAAAGCAGTCATCAGTAGCAAGTCGAGCATTTTGGTCTTAGTCTCCCGGAAATTTAGTAAACTTACAATCAAAGTGATTTTAGCTGAAGATCGCTGACGATCGAAAATCCCCAATTACCAAACTTATAGAAAATCAATCAACAGGTAGATGACGAAATAATTAAGTAATACTTCTGTTATTTAAACAACTCTTGAGGGATTGAACTGAGTAGTGAGGAATTAAGATTTTTGGTGGAAAACTCCAAATCAGGAACAAACAACTTGTACACTTTGCCCTAAACCCGGATATTAGGGAGAGCATGAATAGCGATCGATCCCTATCAATATCACCTAAACAAAGCAAATTTTTGGGATTTCCCCACCCTATTCCACCTAAAATCAAAAACACCCCCAGAGCATTTACCCGCTAAAACTCAAAAACAGAAAATTAATTAGCCGCTTTACTTTAGGCATTTAAGGTATCAGCATGACCAACATCTTATCGATTAGTTCAGCAGAATTGTCTCAAAGGCGAAAAACTCTGCGTCGTCAAAGAAGACAGCAACTAGTTTGTGGAATTTGGCGCATTGTAGCAATTACTAGTTTGGCAGGTGGTTTAAGCTGGGTAGCCACCCAACCAGTTTGGGTGATCGAACAACCCGAACAAATTAACATCGAAGGCAATCACATTCTTTCCGACCAAGGAGTTCGCTCTTTATTATCCTTGTCCTATCCCCAGTCATTACTGCGAATTGAGCCGAAAACATTAGCTCAACAGCTAGAAACAAAGCAAACATTGATCGCCAAAGCATCAGTCAGCCGCCAGCTATTTCCACCGAGTTTAACGGTCAAAGTCGAGGAACGTGAACCTGTAGCAACCGCAGTTTCAGTAAATCCCAGCGTACCCCCAACTCCCGCCATATCATCCCCAACAAATCCAGCCGATCCCAATCAAACAAATCAACTAGAACCAACCACCCCTCCCCCACCGCAAATAGTACCAGTGGGATTAATTGATGCTAAAGGAACTTGGATACCAATAGAAAACTCCAACTCTGCCGGACAACCAATACCTCTGCCCACATTGCGAATTATCGGCGATCGCCAACAATATTTACCCCATTGGGCACAACTCTATCAAATATTGCGTCGCTCCCCCGTCAAAATTTCCGAAATTGACTGGCAAAATCCCACCAATGTAATCTTGAAAACCGACATCGGCACCGTGCATCTGGGAATATATGGTTCTCACTTCGCCGACCAACTCGCAATTTTAGACCAAATGCGCCAATTGTCAAACCAAGTTGATGGACACCCAATAGCTTACATTGACTTGAGTGACCCCAATTCACCCGCTGTTCAATTACAATATCCAACAACTCAACTTGATTCAGAGTCGGCTCAAATCCTGAAGATTCGCTCAAAACGAACACTAAAGCTTGACAGACAGCGATAAGCTATAGGTTAGCAAAACTTGCTATATAATCAATCAGCTTGTCACTATTTATTGGTTTTTCAACCACCTTAGCCTATAGTTGACTTGAGCTACCTAGAATTGAAAAGTTGTTTAGGGACTATTTTTTGATTCCAATGATTATTAATAATAGACAGGGGCTCGCAAATAAAGTTTCCCAAGCAGAGGGACAACAGGGTTTGGCACCAGGAATGGATGCCAGTAATCCTTATATGATGACTGGATTTCAGTTTGGTCAAGTTCGCGAACCCAAAGATATGCCTGAAGAAGCACGCAGCGGCGACATTGTACCCAGTCGGGTAGCCAAAATTAAAGTGATTGGTGTTGGTGGCGGTGGCAGCAATGCCGTCAACCGCATGATCGCCAGCAATCTCTCAGGAATAGAATTTTGGTCAATTAACACCGATGCTCAAGCCTTGGCTTTATCATCTGCCACCCAACGCTTGCAAATCGGAACAAAATTAACTCGTGGTTTAGGCGCAGGCGGTAATCCCGCAGTTGGACAAAAGGCAGCAGAAGAATCTCGTGATGAAATAGCTAATGCTATTGGTAACTCAGATTTAGTGTTTATCACTGCTGGCATGGGCGGTGGTACAGGTACGGGTGCAGCCGCAGTCGTAGCTGATGTAGCGAAAGAAGCAGGTGCCTTGACAGTAGGTGTAGTAACTCGTCCTTTTAAGTTTGAGGGACGGCAACGCAATAACAAAGCGGAAGAAGGAATAGCGGCTTTACAAAGTCGGGTGGATACGTTGATTATTATCCCGAACGATCGCATCCTCGACGTAATTCCCGAAAATCTTCCCCTGCAAGACGCTTTTCGCGAAGCCGATAACATCCTCCGTCAAGGTGTACAAGGGATCTCCGATATCATCACCATCCCCGGATTAATCAACGTAGACTTTGCTGATGTCCGGGCAATCATGGCAGATGCGGGATCGGCTTTGATGGGCATCGGTGAAGGGTCTGGGAAATCACGGGCTACCGAAGCTGCTACTACCGCAATTTCTTCTCCTTTCCTAGAATCTTCTGTCAGAGGTGCTAGAGGCGTAGTATTCAACATTACGGGTGGTAGAGACCTCACCTTGCATGAAGTTAATGCCGCAGCAGAAATTATCTACGACGTTGTTGATCCTAACGCTAACATCATCTTTGGTGCGGTGATTGATGAAGAAATGCAAGGGGAAGTTAGGATTACGGTAATTGCCACTGGGTTTAGTGGGGAAGCTCAGCCACAAACGGCTCAGCAAACACGCCCAGCAGCGAGGCATCAAACTCAGCCAGCAGTTAAACCCCCAACTTCCGTTAATGTGAGGACTGAACCCGAAAGACAAGCACCATTACAACCACCTGGATTAGATATTCCAGAGTTTCTCCAAAGAAATCGTCCCAAGAGAGACACCTAAAATTGTTTCTCTTGCAGTTTGTTATCGAGAAACCACCTTGTTTGCGTTTTCGTTGGTAATTTCTCAGGGGAGTAACCCTGGCTGAGTGTTACCGAAAAACAGAGAGGATTTGGGTTTCTCGACCTGCTTCAACCACTTTAAACTTCCTCCGGTATGACCAAAGAAACTGCATTGCGTATACCAGTAGCTTTGACGATCGCAGGTTCAGATAGTGGCGGCGGTGCCGGAATTCAAGCAGATTTAAGGACTTTCGCCTTTCACCGCGTTCACGGAACCAGCGCCATTACCTGTATAACAGCACAAAACACTTTAGGGGTATATAGGGTTGATGCTCTGCCTGCGGCGGCTGTAGTAGCGCAAATTCAGGCAGTAGTAGGGGATATTGGGGTGCAAGCTACAAAAACTGGAATGTTGCTCAATCAGGAGATTATTCAGGCGGTAGCTCAACAGGTAAGAGAGTTAAATATTGCCAATTTGGTAGTTGACCCAGTAATGGTATCCCGCACCGGAGCTCAGTTAATTGATGATGCGGCAGTTGTTTGTTTGCGAGAGCAGTTGATTCCCCAAGCTAGAATTGTCACTCCTAATCGTTACGAGGCGCAAATGCTCAGCGGTTTGGCAGTTGAAAGTTTAGTTGATATGCAGGAAGCGGCTCAACGCATTCACCAATTGGGGGCACAAGCGGTTTTGGTTAAGGGTGGGGGAATGTTAGGAGATTTGCGGGGTGTGGATGTTTGGTTTGATGGCGAGCAGCTTTTAACTTTAACCACATCGATGGTGGAAACAACCAACACTCATGGTACTGGTTGTACTTTAGCAGCTGCGATCGCCGCTAATTTAGCACAAGGAAAAGATTTATTAACCGCCGTGCAATTAGCTAAAAATTATGTTACTACCGCCTTAAAATACGCACTCAGTATTGGTAAAGGTCAAGGGCCAGTAGGACACTTCTTTCCCTTGTTACCCAAAACTACCGAGTGATAAAAACAATTTTATGTAATCGATCGCTCTTATGTTATCCTGATTGGGACTATATTTTAGGCATAGTTGAAATCTAAGCAATTAAGCTTAGTCGAGAAACTGTTAAACAGGTTGCCGCTGGCTGACCTAACTTTAAGTTAGAGCAAAACTTATGATGCCAAATTTCAATCCCAAGCAACCCCATCAAAATGCGGGAAATGGTGGTCAGAATATTCCCACATCAGCTGGAAACAATGCTCGGTCAGTACCAATTTCTATCTATCGCGAACTAGCAGCCGAGTTGCAAGCGACAAGGGTAATGCTGGAATCACTGAATAACCAAAATCAGCAGTTGTATGAACAAAATCAACAATTGCGCCGGGAAATTGAAAAGGTGGTTCATTCGGCTATATATCTAAAGCAGCTAGCTGATGCTTCGAGTCCGGGAATTCGTCAGACTGATTTTATTCATCCAGAAATGCGATCGGAAACGATTGATATATCTTATCTGCGACAATTAAATCAGCGTTCTGTGCCCCATTCTGGAGTAAATCCGCCACCCTTGGGAGTAGAAGCTTTTGACGATGGCGAGCCAATGATGCCCATTTTTCAAGAACACTTGGTAACAGAACAAGCACAAGGACGTTATCGGCGGAATAGTCAGTTAGACCGCAATGCGGAAATTAATGGTTGGTGGTTGACTTTGGCGATCGTCTTAATTGTAGTCACAGCTTTTGGCGCTGGCTATTTATTTATGCGCCCACTATTGATTAAACGATAATTTTTCGAGTTATTTGCTTGTTAGGATTGGGTTTCTTTCGGTGTAATTATAATGTGGAAACCCAGTTCATTTAGTAATTGGAAAAAAGTGTAAATTTCGGTAGCATTACTTTCTGTTAGCATTCGATCGAGCTTTTCATGTAATTGTTTTGTTGATTCGGAGATGCGATCGCACCTTTCCCAAGCTTCAACCACATTTCTAATTGCCTTTCGCAATAATACTGGTTGATCGCCCCCTTCTTCCAGAACTATCTCAATATAACCAGCAGCTTCTTCCCGGTTTTCCAGAGACTCAATTAGAAACTCATGATAGCTTCTACTTGTCGGTACTTTCACGTTTTTCATAATCTGCCCAATACTCCTTAGCTTTGCGAATGTCTCTATCTTGAGTACTTTTATCTCTGCCACACAGGAGAAGTACAATAATAGATCCTATTTGTCCAAAATAGACTCGATAACCAGGGCCATAATCAATTCTAAACTCAAAAACTCCTTCTCCGACTGAACGGTAATCTCCTAAATTACCTTGCTGAATTCTATCAAGTCTTAACTGAATCCGGTTTTTGGCTTTGTTATCTCGTAAAGAGTTATACCAATCTTCAAAGGGGCTGCTATTGTCAGCTTTGACATAGTTTTGAATTTCCCTTGGTTGGGCTTCCATGATTTTATTGTAGTTCCAGAATTGTCTGATTTCACGATAAATCGCATCATATCAAAATCGGGAACTCATTCAGTTTCTTTCGGGGAAATAGCTATTTGAAAACCTAGTGCATTTAGTAATTCTACAAAAGTGTAAATTTCTGAAGCATTACTTTCTGTGAGTATTCGATCGAGCTTTTCATGCAATTGTTTTGTTGATTCGGAAAGGCGACGATCGCTTTTTTCCCAAGCCTCAATAACCTTTCTCAGCGCATTTCGGAGAAGTTCCGGTTCAGGATCTTCTTCTTCTAAAATAGCTTCAATATAACCAGCAGCGTGTTCTGGATCTTTAAGACATTCAATTAGAAACTCACGGTAGCTATCACTAGTTGGCATTTTCACGTTTTTCATAGTCTGCCCAATACTCCTTAGCTTGGTTAATATCTTCTTGTTGAGTGCTTTTATCTCCTCCACAAAGGAGAAGTACAATAGTTGTTCCTATTTGTCCAAAATAAATTCGATAACCGGGGCCATAATTAATTTTTAGTTCAAATACACCTTCTCCAACTGAACGATAGTTTCCTAAATTTCCTAATTCAACTCGCTCAAGCCTTGTATCGATTTTATATTGAGTTTTGCGATCGCGCAGCGAATAGTACCATTCTAAAAAAGGAATTCTGCCATTTAGCGTAATGTAACGTCGAATTTCCCTTGGTTGAACTTCCATGATTTCAGCTGCGCTAACGCACCCTATAGTTATATTGATTTTTCAACCTTGATTCTGATTAGTTTTTGTACGCTCACCAAGGCTTTATTTAACTCATAATTTTTCCTTTCAGGATGTTGCAAATAAGCTTGTTGTTCTTCTTCAATCATTACCAAATCCTGACGCACTAAGTTATTAAGTAAACCTTTGGCTGCATTAAAGGAAATGTTTTTGACAAAGCGGCGAAACCACACAGGTAATATATGTAATTTGTCAAAGGCATTTAATGAAGTGAAATGAATTAAATAAGCGCGGGTTGTTGTTTCATTTACTGGACAAAACAAACAACAAATTTTAAAATCATTCCCTAACGTTGCTACCCAATTAGGATAAATATAACTCACATCTAAAGGTTCAGGATGCAACTGTCGCAAGGCGGGAATAAATAATTGTAAAACTGCCCATTCTCTATTGATTCGGTAATAACTTTGTGCTGCATAATGAGCATGAACTTTATTTTCGTCTTCATCAATATGTTGTAACACAGGATTTGCCCAAGCTTGCAAATTTTGATGCAAATGTCCGTGATACATATCCATCAGGTTTTCAATTAAAAATGAATAGTGAGATGGACACTCAAAACCTGTATAACTGACAATATAATTAAGATGTTCCCATTCTGGTAATGCTAAAGGTGAAACTGTATTTGATAAGGTTTCATCGCCAGGAAATATCCAGATAAATCCATATTTTTCAAGTACGGGATAGTTGCGAAGTTTACAATTGGGTAATTTTTGATTTGCTGCTAAATAAGGAACTTCGGTGCATTCACCAGCAGTATCAAATCGCCAACCGTGATAAGCACATTCTAATTGATTGTTGATAACTTTTCCGTGACTTAGCTTTACTTGGCGATGGGGACATCTGTCTTCTAAGGCGTGTATGTTACCTGTGTTGTCTCGGTAAATTACTATTGCTTGATTCCACAGGGTAACACCTAAAGGTTGGTTTTTTAATTCGCTAATTTGGGCAACGACATACCAATGGTTGAAATTAATTCCTAACTTCCGAATGTCGCGGTTATTGTTGATTGAAGAGAGGGAAGTCATAAGTTTATAAACCTGATTAAAAGCTAAAATTTTAAACGCGGATGAATGCAGATAAACGCAGATGAACGCAGATAATATTTATATATTTACTGTGTTCATCTGGAGGTAATTTTAAATTTTTAGTAACCCTTCGGGGTTGACTGTGAACAAGGTGCGTCTTTGCAATCCTTGGCGGTGCAAAATTTCATTTGCTGCTAGTAGTCCGCTACTAATTGCTCTTTCCATTAAACCACAAGGGAAGGGCATTTTTACCCAATCTCCGGCGAATAAAAGGTTGGGAATTTCAGTGGTAGTTTGAGGTCGATCGCTATAACTATTCGGAGGATAACCGGAGAAGTTCTTTTGATTTACTAGTTCGCGATGGAGGATGTTTGCTTGCTGAAGTTCGGGGACTATTTCGTATAGTTCTTGTTCAAAGGTTGTGAGTAATGCTTCTTGGGTGGGAAAGTCTTTTTCTTTGTAGCAATAAGCGTGTAATTCAACTACGCTTCCTCCGGTTTTCTTTGCCCATTCAATAAATTGGTCTTGAATGCGATGATAGAGGGTGATACTATCAGTTAGGCGATAACCGGATAGAGAGGTAAACCAACTTTGTTTCCACTCAAAATCGCGATCGAACCAAAAACGACAAACCGCAAATGGATCTGCTACTGGTAGTTTTTCAATTTGGGTTTTTACTTTCTCATTAACATCGCCGTTAATACGGGTAAATAGTTGGCGTACTCCGGGAACATCGGTGGCAAAAACGTAGTAATCTGTTTGAATTGTTTTGGTTGATGCGGTTAAGTTGGGGTTGTTTGTGGTTGCGATTAGTTGGAGTCGATCGGATTTGCGATCGACAACTTTATACTTCGCCAAATCTCTTTGAGCAGGGCCTTTAATAACTTTACCATTTTTATCAAAAGCTGCACCGTGACAAGGACAGTGAAACTCACCATTTGACTGTTTTTGTACTGTACAACCTTGGTGAGTACAAGTTAAGGAAATCGCTTCATCGCTATTGTTTTTTACAGCAAACACCTCATCGCCTGCACCAAAATATTCTACTTGATTATCAGCAATGTATTGATTGCGACTTACCCAAAAAGGCACATCGTAACTATTGTTACCTTGATAATAAGTTAAGGAATCAATTTTGCCTTGTGATACGCTAATTTCTTTAACAGTTGCATCAGTGATAATGGTGCCATTATTACTTTGAATTGCTTGCGCGATCGGTTGCACTAAACTTGTTCCCATGTCCTGTTTAGTACCATTAAAAGCTAAACCTTCGGGATTGCCAAAAAAGTAAAAATGGAAAAATTGCATTAACTCGCCAACGCTCATGCTATCGGGAGCATTTAAACTAGATTTGGCAAAGGGAAGAAAGTATAAATCATATAATCCTTGGGGAAATCCATTTTCTACCCATTCCGCAACTGAAATATTATCAAGACGTTGAAATGTTTTTTCGGTTTGAAATCCGGTAATGGCGCGGAAAACTTGCCAATGTTCCCATTTTGTCAAATTAATTCCCCAGCGTAAACGGTTATGAGAAGCAACTGCTAAATCAACTATATTCCAGGGGAAAGCCGAATGACTGGGGCGAAATACTTCGGGTTGATATTTGCGATCGCGATAGACAACTGAGTAAAATTTCAAATCCAGAAAATTATCAGCGATTTGCAGTTCTTTAACTAAACTTTTCAGGTTATAATATTGAGGGAAAAAACCGTGAAACCCATGTTCCATCATGAAACTTTCATTGCCAACTTGAATAGGCCAACTGGCAATTTTTCCTCCTAATTGCGGCGATTTTTCTAATAGCGTAACTTGAAAACCTCGTTGACTTAGTTCATAAGCACAAGCTAATCCAGCTAAACCTCCACCGACTACTGTGACACTAACTGGTTTATTTGTCCAACGGGGTAAATCGAGGGTATCCTGTTGAAAAATGGTTGGCTGTGGCTTAGAAAAACGCGAATACCCTACTACACCGCCAACTGCACCGACACCAAACATTTTGAAGAAAGTACGTCGCGAAATTGTCGGCAATTGGGCGTATCTTGATAATTGATTCATGAACTACTCTACTAACTCCTCATATCACGATGAAATATTGGCGAGAAACGCTGGCTGTGGCTCAGCGAATTTTAATTGAGTTATTCCGACGGCGACGTAGCCTGATTTTTTGGAGTGTTTTTCCCATTGCTCTGCTTTTACTCAACGGATTTATTTTTGCAGAACGCGCTCAACAGTCAATGGCTTTTGCTTTTGAAAATGCTACACCGACTACTTTGGCTTTTGAAAATGCTGCACCAACTACTTTAGTAGGTGCGGCGCTGTTTTTTAGCTGCTTGGGTGGTACTGTCACTACAGTGGTAGCGGAACGAGAGCAGCAAACGCTCAAGCGGTTGTTTATCTCTCCTTTGAGTGGAACTTCTTATTTTTTGGGCATTTTCGTTGCTCATTGTTGTATAGGTGTTGGTCAGAGTTTTTTGGTGTATGCGATCGCATCTTTCTGGAAAGCTAAATTTCAAGGCTCTCTCCTTTTGGGAGCAATAATTATTTTACTCAGTATTATCTCCTATGTTGGTGTTGGATTTGTTCTCGGTACGCAATTGGCGCGTCGTGCTGATGATATTAATGCTTTAGTAGCAACTTTTGGCGTACCTTTATTAATTTTAGGAGGTGCATTTATTCCCAGTTTTATCTTTCCGCAATTTCTGCTAAACTTGGCTACATTTGATCCAATTTATCACATGACTGAAGCACTACTTGGTGTGTCTGCTAATGGAAATGGATTAACAGAAATTTCTTTCCATTTTTGGTTTTTATTTGGGTTTGCTATTTTGATGATTGGTGCAGGTTGGTTATCTTATCGTCGGATGTTGAGAGTAGAGAGAAGATTATAAATCTAGAACCCCTACTCTAGGGGTTCTAGCTAAAAAGTTACTTGGGAAAAAATTAGACTGTTACACTCGATCGAGGAATATAATGCTGTTAATTGAAAATATTAATAAGTCTTACGGAAAACGTCAAGTTCTGCAAAATTTAAACTTACAAATTAATTTTGGCGAAATTTACGGTTTACTGGGGCCAAATGGGGCAGGTAAAACGACGACGATTAATATTATATGTAATTTGCTGAAAGCTGATAGTGGCAATATTAAAATTAACAATCAACCTGTTTCAGAAAAAACAAAATCAATTATTGGTGTAGCACCTCAAGAAAATTTACTTTATCAAGGGCTGAGTTGTAAAGAGAACTTGGATTTTTTTGCTCAAATTTATGGTTTACGGCGAAAAGTCCGTCAGTTACAAGTTGATAATTGTTTAGCAGCTGTCAATTTGCTCGATCGCGCAAACAGCACCGTAGAAACTCTCAGCGGCGGCATGAAACGGCGCTTGAATATTGCAGTGGCGTTAGTACATCAGCCAAAGTTAGTCATTTTAGATGAACCGACGACTGGTTTAGATATTGAAGCACGTTATGAAATTTGGGAATTAATTCGCAAATTGAGACATCAGGGAATTACTATTTTGTTAACTACACATTTACTCGATGAAGCCGAACGTCTTTGTCAAAAAATTGGCATTCTGAAAAATGGGCAAATCGTCGCCGAAGGAACTTTGCCGGAATTACAGAAATTAATTCCGGCAAAGGAGATAGTAACGGTACAAACGGCAGAAGAGGAAAAAGCGATCGCACGCGCCATAGAATTAGGTTTTATTCATCGACACTATGGCAATGAATTAGCTTTTTGGCTACCAGAAAGTTTAGAACTAAAAGAAATTATTGCTGCTTTTGATGGGATTTCTCTTGCTTCAATTTCTCGCCAACCTATCAAATTAGAGCATATTTATTTAGAAGTTACTAAACAGGGGACTGGGGATTAAGGACTGGGGACTGGGGAAATTCGATCGTAATACACAGATTTACCAGATTCCTTGATTAATCCTATTCATTAACCCTGCTCATAAATCCTGTTCATCATGTAAATCCATAAATCCTGATCCAAGTGTTGAGTTAATGAATTTCCCCTTGTCCCCCAGTCCCCAGTCCCCAGTACCCAATCCCACTAATTAAAGTAAAAATCTTGGGCATGATTATTCTGATTGTCATCTTCTAAAGCAGATTCTGAGAGATTAAAATTTTCAGAATTTGTGAGACTTTTTAGGTCGATCGGTCTATTAGCCATTGTCTTAGCAATTTCCATTAAATTAGCACCTTGTTGGCGATGAATGGCAATATCATCAGATTGGCTTTGTAATTGTTCCCCATATTGGTTATCAATGTCTCGCAATGCCAGTTCATATTGTAATTTTAAAAGCTTTTCAATTTTGGCTTTATCAGTCTCGCAAGGAACTTTAAACCGAATCACAAAAGCCCCATCTAATCTTTGTTCAATTGCTTGAATAGCTATTTCATTTCCTACCATTTCTGTATTGAATTTTTCCAAAGCAAGTGAAAGAGCTTGCCACTCAATACCATGCAAAAAAATCAAATCAACAGTAGCAAAAACTTTGTGAAATAACTTACTAAATTCTCCTGATACAAACTCTCCAATAATTGGGCGGCGCTCTTGTTGATGATACTGTAAATAAATATAATCGCAGAAAATATCATCTAATAAAGTAGCACTGTTAATATTCCAATCTTGAATGCAAGCTCCCGTAAATTTGGCTTTATTAAAATTTGTATAAAGTGCTTGAGTTCTGATTAAAAAAGCAGCAGTTAAGTCAGCTTCTTTGAAAGAAGCAGCTGTTAAATCGGCTTCGCTCAAGTTAGCTGCTCGCATATAAGTGCCAGAAAAGTCGGCTCTACTGAGATACGCACCTCGAAGATTTGCGCCTGTCAGGTATGCGCCACGCAAAAATGCCCCGGTCAAGTCTGCTTTCGCCAAATTTGCCACCCTTAGCAATGCCGTAGAAAGGTCTGCTCTGTTGAGGTATGCCCCGCTGAGGTTTGCGCCTGTAAGGTTAGCTCTGGTGAGGTCTGCGGCACGTAATAATGCCCCGCTTAACTTAGCTTCACTCAAGTTAGCTCGATTTAAACAGGCTCCATTTAAGTACGCTCCAGTTAGGTCTGCTGCTTGTAAATCGGCACTGAACAGTCCAGCAGGGCCAAGATTAGCGCCGCTGAAGTTAACTCCTTTAAGATTGGCTCCATTGAGATTAATTCCATATAAATCTGGCTCTATATCTGGAAAATTTTTGCGCCAACTATTCCAAACATTTACCCCCATCCAGAGCAAGGTGCTGTGTAACCAATTAGCCATAAGTGTCGCCCTTTTTGCCTAATTTCTACTTAGATATACGGCTTGGTTCACTTGCTGTCAGGAATGGATGGGAGATGCGACTAGCAAACAAGCGATCGCACACCGAAAATAGCAACTTAAACTGGGAAAATTACCAATCAAATCTCTAAATTGGAATTACTCTGTGTAGAGACGTTATATATAACGTCTCTACAAGATGTTGAGTTAGCTGATTAGCCAGACATAATATCAGGCATCAAATCACGATAAACTGTTTTAGCTAGTGTACTAACATTTCAGTCTATGTCTAGTTTCCTATTAGAAGTCGGTACAGAAGAACTCCCCGCCAGCTTTGTCTCCAGCGCCATCCAACAATGGCAAAGCATCATCCCGAACACTCTGGCGGAACAATTCTTAAATACGGAGAAAATTGATATTTACGGTACTCCGCGCCGCCTTGCCGTTCTGATTCAAGGTTTGCCCACCCAGCAAGCTGATAGAGTAGAAGAGGTAAAAGGGCCACCAGCAGCGACGGCTTTTAAGGATGACAAACCAACAAAAGCAGCAGAAGGTTTTGCCAAAAAGCAAGGTGTAGAATTAGATGCTTTGGAAGTTCGTCCGACGGAAAAAGGTGATTTCATTTTTGTTCGGAAAACAATTCCCGGACGTTCCACAGCAGAAATTTTAACCCAGTTAATTCCTCAATGGATTTCTAAGTTAGAAGGTAAGCGGTTAATGCGTTGGGGCGATGGTGATATTAGATTTTCTCGCCCAATTCGGTGGTTGGTTAGTTTATTAGATGATGCAGTTTTACCTATTGAAATAGTGAATGGTTCGGAGACGGTAAAAAGCGATCGCATTTCTCAAGCACATCGGGTTTTACATCCCGAACCTGTATCAATTTCCCACGCCACAGATTACGTTAAATCTCTAGAATCTGCTTTTGTCCTAGTTAGTCCCGAACAGCGACAAACTAAAATTACAGAACAAATTCAAACCGCAGGGAATCAACAAAATGGTTTCGCTGAAATTTATCCTGATTTGTTAGCTGAAGTAGTTGATTTAGTGGAATTCCCTAATGCTGTAGTTGGAAATTTCGATGCCGAATTCTTGAAATTACCAGCCGAAGTAATTACTACGGTAATGGTAACTCAACAGCGTTATTTTCCCATTTTTAAAAATGCTGAATATCGAGAATTACTACCTTATTTTATCACCATTTCTAACGGCGATCCAGCAAAATCAAATATCATTGCTAGAGGAAATGAAAGAGTAATTCGAGCTAGGTTAGCTGATGGGCAATATTTTTATAAAGTTGACTCAACGAAACCTTTAGAAAGTTATTTGCCGCAATTAGAAAAAGTTACATTTCAAGAAGATTTGGGTTCGGTACGTGAAAAAGTTACTCGGATTCAAAAAATAGCTGAACAGATTTCCGAACAACTGCAATTAAATTCCGAAACTAGCAACAATATTCAACGAGCGGCTTTATTATGTAAAGCAGATTTAGTTACACAAATGGTAGGAGAATTCCCGGAGTTACAAGGAGTAATGGGGCAAAAATATGCCGCTGCGAGTGGGGAAACAGAAGCAGTAGCGACGGCGATTTTTGAGCATTATTTACCTCGTGGTGCAGGGGATAAATTGCCGGAAACCGTTACAGGTCAAGTGGTGGGAATTAGCGATCGCCTAGACACCTTAATCGGTATTTTCGGCTTAGGAATGTTACCCACTGGTTCTTCCGATCCCTTTGCCTTAAGGCGGGCAGCCAATGCAATTGTTAACATTACTTGGGCAGCAGAATTAACAATTAATTTACAACAATTGATTGAAAAAAATGTAGCCAACTTTGCCGCCAAATTTCCCAAAACTAACTCGACTGAATTATTATCTCAATTGCAAGATTTCTTTATTCAACGCATTCGCACTCTGTTACAAGAAGAAAGAGGAATTGATTACGATTTAGTAAATGCAGTTTTGGGAGAAAATGATCCAGAATATACAGAACGCGCCTTGCAAGATTTATTAGATGTGAGAAATCGGGCTGATTTCTTACAACGAATTCGTAAAAACGGTCAGTTAGATAAAATTTACGAAACTGTCAACCGTTCCACTCGTTTAGCAGCACAAGGGGATTTAGATAAGCAAGAATTAGAACCTACTTCTGTGGTAGATTCTAAGCTATTCCAAAAGTCATCAGAACAAGCTTTTTATGATGCGATCGTTCAACTAGTTCCCCAAACCAAAGCATCCCAAGCACAACGGAATTATCAACAATTAGTTGATGCTTTAAGTAACATTGCACCCACAGTCAGCACATTTTTTGATGGGCCAGAAAGTGTGTTAGTAATGGATGAAAATTTAGAGATTCGCCGCAATCGGTTAAATCTCTTAGGATTGTTACGAAATCATGCACGAGTATTGGCGGATTTTGGCCCGATTGTAAAGAGTTAATCCTAAATCTGCATTGATGACTCCCTTTTAAATTTTAGACCAAAAAATGTAGAGACTTTCATGGAACGTCTCTACATTTTTCTCTCCTTCTTCTCTGCGTCCTCTGCGTCTCAGCGGTTTTTAATCATCTTTGTCATCATCATCATTATCGTCATCATCATCGTCATCGTCATCATCTCTATCTTGTGAAATTCCTCTCTTGTCATCATCTTTATTTCGCTTTTCTTGAATGACTGACTTTTGTTCGGAAGAATTTTCCTTTAACTCTGGCTGCTTTGGCAATGAATTTGCCTCTTTTGCTAACACATTAGTTACAGAGGTACTCAGCAGCAAGATTAAACTAAATAGATGGAGGGTGGTAGTGATAATTGGGTTAATTATTGGACGATTGGTATTCATAGTTACACCTTATCCCTAAAAACTTAGAGGTTTTCCCTTCGGTTTCAACAGAATGAATTGCAAAAAGCCCATTAGGCTGTAATATTATAAACGGGAAAAATCTGGGAATTACCATTTAACTTATGCCTATTGCTCATATCATTGGTTTGGGAAGGTCGGGAAATGCTGCTGCAAGACTGCTGAAAAGAGAAGGTTGGCAAGTTACAGTAAGCGATCGCAACAACAACCCCAACTTACAACAGCAAGCAGAACAGCTAATTAGCGAAGGAATTGAGGTTAAATTAGGTTATTCCCTAGAATTGGACAGTCCCGAATTACCAAAATTAATAGTAGTTAGTCCCGGAGTTCCTTGGGATGCAGCAATTTTAATCCGCGCCAGAGAGTTGGGAATAGAAGCGATCGGCGAAATGGAATTAGCATGGCGATATCTGCGAAATATTCCTTGGGTAGCTATTACTGGAACTAACGGAAAAACTACAACTACCGCTTTAATTGCAGCGATATTTCAAGCTGCTGGATTGAATGCTCCCGCTTGCGGTAATATCGGTTTTGCCGCTTGTGAATTAGCATTAGCCGAAACTCCCCCCGATTGGGTAATTGCTGAAATTAGCAGTTATCAAATCGAGTCTTCCGCTTCAGTTGCACCTCGCATTGGTGTCTGGACAACTTTCACTCCCGATCACCTAAGTCGTCACAAAACCTTAGAAAATTACTTTAACATTAAGGCTCATTTATTAGCGCAATCTGAGCAGCAAATTTTTAACGGAAACGATCCTTATTTACAAAATAATGCACCCAGCCGTTTTCCTAATGCTTACTGGACAAATGTTAAAGGAAAAGCTGAGTTAATTAATGGTAAAGGCGCTTATATCGAAGATGGCTGGGTGATTTTTGACGAAGAGAAGATTGTTCCAGCTAATGCTTTAAAAATGGTGGGAGATCATAACCAACAAAATCTCCTTATGGCGGTAGCGGCGGCTTGTTTGGCGGGGATTGAAAAAGATGCGATCGCTAAAGCGATCGACAATTTCCCCGGAGTTCCCCACCGTTTAGAACACATCTGTACATGGCAAGGAATTGATTTTATTAACGATAGTAAAGCCACCAATTATGATGCAGCAGAAGTAGGATTAAATGCAGTTTCAGCCCCAGCAATACTCATCGCAGGCGGCGAAGCAAAAGCCGGAGATGACACAGGTTGGATGAGTATGATTCAAGCCAAAACAGCCGCAGTTTTACTCATTGGTGATGCCGCAAACGCCTTTGCCAAACGTCTTGATGAAATTGGTTATACGAGATATGAAATAGTTGAAACGATGGAACGTGCTATTCCTAAATCTGCTGAACTAGCAAAACAATATCATGCTAAAGTTGTTCTCCTTTCTCCGGCTTGTGCTAGTTTCGATCAATACAAAAGTTTTGAAGAAAGAGGCAACCATTTCCGGCGAATCTGTGAAGCAACATTTCAATAATTTCGTTAAATAGAGTTATTATGGATATAATAGAAAAAAACTGCCCATAATTAACTAAAAATTAATTTATTTACTTCTGGATTTTATAGAACCAAAATAATAACTCTCCCAATAGGAAGATAAAGCCCCCATAAAAAATCATCTTTATGATTGATGTAAAAGCTCTCTGTGTTTAGGAAAACATAGAATATATGGGATGAAATACCATTATTTATTAGAGAGAGATTTATGCAGAGAATCGCTTTTTCCGGCTTTCACCTATATGGATTAACTCTTGTAATAGAGATACTTGTTTTGTCAATAATGTATTTACTGAATCAAGTAATTGATGTGACAACAAGTGCTTTCGTGCTGTTTTTTTGTCCAATAATTATTACTGCCTGGTATGGTGGATTAAAAGCAGCAATTTTTGCTACTCTATTAACAGGATTGGCGATCGTCTATTTTTTCCTACCTCCCCTCAACTCCTTACTCTTAGGGGGAGAAGAATTCATTCAAGCTTCTCTTTTCTTAATTCAAAGCTTTTTATTCATCACTCCAGTAACTCTATTACAAAGCAAAATTTCCTTAAAACCTAAAGTAGAAATTCCCCAAGATCAAAAACTATGTCTTGAGTATATCACTAAACTTGAGGAAACAAAAGCAGCATTGTGGCAAAGTCAATCTTGGTTAGATAGAATAGTAGAAAACTCTTACTCTGCCATTTATATTAAGGATTTAGAGGGGCGTTATTTATTATTTAACCACAAATGTGAAACTATTTTCAATATTTCTAGAGGACAAGTTTTAGGTAAAACAGATTATGATTTTTTACCTGATGAAATAGCAGCAACATATCGTTATAATGAGCAAAAAGTAATTGAATTGGGAAAAGCTTTAGAATTTGAAGAATTTGGTATATTTAACTCTCAATCTGTGACATTTATTTCTTTAAAATGTCCCCTTTATAATTGCGATGGAGTACTATACGGAATTTGTGGTATATCTACAGAAATTAGCGAACAGCAAGCGGCGCTACGCGATCGCAAAAACATGGAAGAAGCCTTGATTAAACAATCTGAAGAATTAGCTCAAATAAATCGCATTAAAGATGATTTCTTAACCACAGTTTCTCATGAATTACGCACCCCATTAAATGCCATCCTTGGTTGGTCGCAAGTTTTGCGTAGTGGTAAACTAAGTGATAGCATTGTTGCCAAAGCTTTAGAAACAATTGAACGCAACGCTAGGTCACAAAAACAGTTAATTGAAGATATCCTTGATGTATCTGAAATTATTACAGGAAAGCTACATCTACAAATTAGTTTAATAGATGTTGTCCCAATTATAGAAACAGTAATTAACATCTGTCTGCCATCTGTTGTAGCTAAACAAATTCAATTTAAATTTGTCCACGATGAAGTTAAAGAGAAAATTTTAGGAGATAGCGATCGTCTACAACAAGTGATTTGGAACTTGCTATCTAACGCCATTAAGTTTACACCAGCCGGAGGCAATATTGCGATTAATTTGAGAGTAGAAGAGTGGCAAAAGACAACTGAAGAACAAAAAGTTGCTTGTGCATCTTCTTATCTCAAATTTGTAGTTATTGAAGTGACAGATACAGGTATAGGTATTAAACCAGAATTTCTTCCTTTCGTGTTCGATCGTTTTCGTCAAGCGGATGGTTCAACTACTAGATTATACGGTGGTTTAGGTCTTGGTTTAGCGATCGTCCGCCATATCGTAGAATTACATGGCGGAGTGATCTACGTCCAAAGCGAAGGAGAAGGAAAAGGCGCAACCTTCACAGTAAAACTACCTTTAGTTAACAATCTGTAATTTTCTCGGCAGGTTGAATGTATCTTTTGGTAGAAGCAAAATTTTTTAATCAAAAATACTATAATTTTGGGCAAAAAAATTAGGAGCCAGTTAATATGCACCACCTTTTTTCTAACTTACAAAAATCCTTGCACAAAGTTTTGGTTTCAACTTTAATAGTTTTACTAAGTCTATCAGTTTTCGTACTTTTTCCAGCACAAAACAGTTTAGCAGCAGCCCCCTCACTAAGGCAGCCAATACAAACACAAAAAGACAATTCTAATCAATCAGAAACCGCACGGGAAAAAGCTTACGACCAAGAAATTAACGCCCTGAACAATCCCCAAGGTTTAGAAAAAGAATACAAAGAAAACTTAGAAGCTTACGAAGAAACCCAACCAGATAAAGGCATAATTCAAGAAGCAAAATCACTCGTAGAAAAAGCCACCGGAAAACAATAGTTAGTTGTGAGGACTTTAGTCCTACTATAGTCCTCTTTTTAAACTTAATTAACCAATGCAGCACTTTATAAATTACACAGCTAAAAAAGGCTCAATTTAAATAAAACCCTTCTTTCCTTCTGCCTTCTGCCTTCTCAACTAACCAGGCAAATCTTGCTGTAAAGCATTTCCCCATTCCACAGCCAAAGCAAGTTCTGTAAATGGAATTCGCACCGAATTAAGAGAATTAAAAAATAGAAATTCCAAAGCAATAGCCCGACCTTTTGCTGGGGGATCTGCTAAATTGTATATGCGATCGTCCACAATTAACCGAATCTCTTGTACATCTTTCAAGGAAAAAGTTTGCAGATTTGCAGGTTCTTGGCGCGTCGGTTTTCCCCAAGTTACATCACAACCCTTTTGCCCAAGCACAGCATAAATATCATACTTGGCGCGATCGAACTTTTCGGCCCAAATACGGTAAGCTTCTAATTTTTGATATTCATTCCAACCCGCCCAAGCTAACCAAATAAATAATGCTAGCAACGGCAACCAAAAAAGACCTCTTTCCATAATTTTAGGGATTGGGGACTGGGGACTGGGAGAAATTTATATTCTTCTTTTGCTCCCTATTAATTTTAAATCTATAGCAATCTTATCGATTTGTGACAAAGATTTTTTTTGAACCACGAAGACACGAAGGACACGAAGGAAAGAAAGAGAGAGAGAAGAAAGAGAGAAATTTACAAATTAAATAACATTTCCTCTATTTCCCAGTCCCCAATCCCCAATTCATACAAAATTTACAAAAATACCTTGACAATATTTTGGTGAAATTTACTATAATTAGATTAATCAAATTTAACTAGGAAGTTGGGCTATGACTGTTGCCCCGGACTGGAAATGCTTAGCTCCAGAAAAAACTCAAGTGGCAGAAACCTTTGAGGATAGGGAACTGGCGCTCTCACCTGAAGATTATAGCTTGTTGACTGACCTTTACCAACTGACGATGACGGCTTGTTATGTTGGTAAAGGATTAGATCAAAAGCGGGCTAGTTTTGAGTTATTTGTGCGCCAATTACCAGAAGGTTTTGGTTATTTAATTGCAATGGGCTTAGAACAAGCCTTAGATTATTTGGAGAGGTTTCGCTTTAGCCCTGCCCAAATCAATGCTTTACGGGCGACAGGGATTTTTCGGCAAGCGCCTGCCCAATTTTGGTCACTTTTAGCAGAATCCGGTTTTACTGGGGATATTTGGGCGGTACCAGAGGGAACGGCTGTGTTTGCTAATGAGCCTTTGTTGCGGGTGGAAGCACCGTTGTGGCAAGCGCAGATTGTGGAAACTTATCTATTAAATACACTGAATTATCAAAGTTTGATTGCGACTAAGGCGGCGAGAATCAGAGATATAGCTGGCTCAGAGGCGACTTTGCTGGAATTTGGCACGCGACGGGCTTTTAGTCCTCAAGGGGCGTTGTGGGCAGCGCGAGCGGCTTTAGCAGCAGGATTTGATGGGACATCGAATGTGTTGGCGGCGCTGAAGTTGGGGCAAAAGCCTAGTGGTACAATGGCTCATGCTTTTGTGATGGCGTTAACGGCGACTTCTGGTAGTGAGGAAGAAGCTTTTAAGGCGTTTCATGAATATTTTCCGGATGCACCTTTACTGATAGATACTTACGATACTGTTGCTGCTGCCCAAATGTTGTTAGAAAAGATCGATGCTGGGGAAATGCAATTGTCGGGTGTGCGATTAGATTCGGGGAATTTAACCAGTTTATCGCAAGAAGTACGATCGCTTTTACCAGGAGTTGCCATTTTCGCTAGCGGCGATTTAGATGAATGGGAAATTGCTAAATTAAAAGCGGCTGGTGCTTGTATTGATGGTTATGGTTTAGGAACAAAATTAGTTACAGGAACGCCTGTGGGTGGTGTTTATAAACTGGTGGAAATTGATGGCATTCCCACAATGAAACAATCGAGTAATAAAGTTACTTATCCCGGTCGAAAACAAATTTTTCGCCGTTGGGAAAAGGGAGAAATTCACTGCGATCGATTGGGATTAATGAACGAAAGTTTAGAGGGAGAACAAGGTTTGCTGCAACTATTTATGAAGCAAGGTCAAAGGGTAAAACCTCCAGCAAGTTTGGCGGAAATTCGCGATCGTACCAGGACTTCTGTTGCTAGTTTACCAGTTGCAACCCGCAAATTAAATCAACCCCAACAGATACCAGTAGAAATTTCTTCAGCACTCAGGGAATTAACCGAAAAAACCAAACGTTAAAAGCTAAACTACCAACTACCAAATACCAATTACCTATGACAACAATTGCTCTTTTTGGCACAAGCGCCGATCCACCAACTACTGGACATCAAGCAATCATGAATTGGCTATCTCAACATTTTGATTGGGTAGCAGTTTGGGCTTCGGATAATCCTTTTAAATCACACCAAACACCGTTAGAACATCGGGCGACAATGTTGCGATTATTAATTAAGGATATCGATCCTCCGAGATATAATATTGGTTTACATCAAGAATTAAGTAGTCCTCGAACTTTGGAAACTGTGGAAAAAGCTAAAAGTTTATGGCCTGATGGTGAACTGACATTAATTATAGGTTCGGATTTGGTAACACAGCTACCACGTTGGTATAGAGTTGAAGATTTGTTGCGGCAAGTGGAATTGTTGGTCGTACCTCGTCCAGGATCTCCTATAGAAGAGATTAGTTTGGGAGAATTGCAAAATTTAGGGGCGAAAGTAGCGATCGCGTCTCTAAATGGCCCCAATGTTTCTTCTACAGCTTATCGTCAACATAAAGACCCGACAACTTTAACGCCGACTATTGAAGAATATATTGATCGAGAGAAACTATACGAATGTCAGAACGCACCACGAGAAAAATTGCATATCCGGTGAAAAAACAGGCATTAGCTGATTTTAAAGTCGGGGTAGATAACGCGATTTTTTCCGTTGATACCTCGCAAAATCGCTTGTTAGTCTTGTTAGTAATGCGCCATGATGAACCATTTTTAGGTCAGTGGTGTTTACCCGGAACTTTAGTCAGACAGGGGGAATCTTTAGAGGATGCTGCCTATCGAATTTTAGCGGAAAAAATTCGGGTCAAAAATCTATATTTAGAACAATTATATACCTTTGGTGGGCCAGGTCGTGACCCCAGAGAAGCACCAGATAGTTTCGGTGTTCGTTACCTATCGGTAAGTTATTTTGCTTTAGTGAGATTTGCGGAAGCAGAGTTAATTGCTGATGGTGTAAGTGGTATTGCTTGGTATCCCATACAACAAGTTCCTGAATTAGCTTTCGATCATAAGAAAATATTGGAATACGGTTATCAAAGGTTACGAAATAAACTAGAATATAGTCCCGTAGCTTTTGATGTTTTACCAGATGTTTTTACGTTAAATGACCTTTATCAGCTTTATACTACTGTATTAGGCGAAAATTTTTCTGATTATTCCAATTTTCGCTCTCGATTGTTAAAATTAGGTTTTTTATGCGATACAGGAATTAAAGTTTCTCGTGGTGCAGGTCGTCCAGCTAGTTTATATCGATTTGATGCCGAAGCTTTTGTCCCGTTTAAGGATAAACCTTTGGTATTTATTTAATAGTCCTGAGTTATCGATCGTTAGTCATTGGTAAATAACAAAGGACAAATAACAAATGACAAATGAGAATTTATGAAAATAGCGATCGCTCAACTTAACCCCATTATTGGTGATCTGACTGGCAACGCCCAAGCTATTCTCAAAGCTGCCAAAAAAGCTGCTGATGCAGGTGCGCGGTTGTTGTTAACTCCAGAACTTTGTCTATGTGGATATCCACCCAGAGATTTATTATTAATGCCTAGTTTTGTCGAGGGAATGGCAACTGTATTAGGGAAGTTAGCCGAAGATTTACCAGAAAAATTAGCTGTTTTAGTGGGTACGGTTGAACCAAACACCCAGGCGGAATTTACGGGAGGCAAGCCTTTATTTAATAGTATCGCATTGTTAGAAAAAGGCAAGATACAAAAGATATTTCATAAACGGTTATTGCCGACTTATGATGTTTTTGATGAGCAGCGTTATTTTGAACCAGGATTAGAATCGAATTACTTAATTTTAGATGAAATTCGCATTGGTGTAACTATTTGCGAAGACTTATGGAATGACGAAGAGTTTTGGGGAAAGCGTAGTTACGCAGTAAATCCGATCGCAGATTTAGCAAAAATAGGCGTAGATTTTACCGTTAATGTTTCAGCTTCTCCCTATTGTGTAGGAAAACCAGACTTACGCAAAGCAATGTTAAGTCACAGCGCTGTTAGATATCAGCAACCAATTATTTATACAAATCAAATTGGCGGAAATGATGATTTAATTTTTGATGGAAGTAGTTTTGCGGTAAATCGCCAAGGAGAATTAATTTGCGCTTTAGCTAGTTTTGAAACCGAGTTAGCAATTATAGAATTTGATCAAAAAAATCAAGATTTAGTCTCTGGAACTATAGCCAATAAACCAGAAAATGCTGATGAGGAAATTTGGTCAGCTTTAGTTTTAGGCGTGCAAGATTACACTCATAAATGTGGTTTTTCTAAAGTTTTAATTGGATTAAGTGGAGGGATTGATTCATCTTTAGTCGCTGCGATCGCCAGAGAAGCGTTAGGTGCAGAAAATGTGTTGGGCGTGTTAATGCCTTCACCTTACAGTTCCGATCATTCTGTGAAAGATGCTTTAGCATTAGCGAGGAATTTAGGAATTAGTACCCACACTTTACCGATCGCCAATTTAATGCACGCTTACGATGAAAGTTTAATCAATGTTTTTGCCGGAACAGAGTTTGGAATTGCCGAAGAAAATATCCAATCTAGAATTCGGGGAAACTTGTTAATGGCAATTGCCAATAAATTTGGTTATCTGCTAATTTCCACCGGAAACAAATCAGAAATGGCAGTGGGTTATTGTACCCTTTATGGTGATATGAATGGGGGATTAGCTGCGATCGCAGATGTACCCAAAACTCGCGTTTATTCAATTTGTAAATGGTTAAACCGTTATGGGGAAATTATCCCAGAAAATGTGTTAGAAAAACCCCCTAGCGCCGAACTAAAACCCGGACAAGTTGACCAAGATTCTTTACCACCTTACGAAGTATTAGATGATATTTTAGAAAAGCTAATTCATAACCATAAATCGATCGCGCAAATTGTTGCTTCAGGACACGACGCTGCTGTAGTCGAAAAAGTAGTAAAGTTAGTCTCTAGAGCAGAATTTAAGCGCCGCCAAGCGCCCCCAGGATTAAAAATAACCGATCGCGCCTTTGGTACTGGTTGGCGAATGCCGATCGCCAGTAGAATTAGCTATTTAAGTAGCTAGTTTAGGTTGCAGGGGAGAGAAGTTGAAGGTTTTTCCTAGTTTAATAAATGACCAATCACCGATGAATAATTACCAAAAACAACTGACTCCCTACTTATTTTTATTACCAGCCATTATCCTTTTAGGATTAACAGTAATTTGGCCTGCTTTACAAGCTTTTTATCTCAGTTTTACTCGTTACGAATATGATATTACCCAAGCGCCAGAATGGATAGGATTAGCCAATTTTAAACGTTTAATAGCAGATAAAATCTTTTGGCAAACCTTTAGAAATACATTAATTTATTTAGTTGTTGTTGTGCCAATTTTAGTATTTTTACCTTTGGGATTGGCTATTTTAGTTAATCAAAAACTCCGAGGAATTAGTTGGTTTCGCGCCGCTTATTACACACCTGTAATTATTTCAATGGTAGTTGCTGGACTAGCTTGGAAATGGCTTTATGCTGAAAATGGTTTAATAAATCAAATAATAAAAATAATTGGTTTTAGCGAGGGGATTCCCTGGTTAACTAGTCCAAATTGGGTACTTTTTAGTGTCATGGCAGTGACAATTTGGAAAGGATTAGGTTATTACATGGTAATTTATTTAGCTGGATTACAATCTATTCCTAATGACCTTTACGAAGCAGCTGCGATCGATGGTTCTGACGGACTCAGAAAACATTGGGATATTACCGTTCCCTTAATGAAACCATATCTATTTTTAGTAGCAGTAATTTCGGCAATCTCCGCAACCAAAGTTTTTGAAGAAGTTTACATTATGACCCAAGGAGGGCCAAGAAACAGTTCTAAAACAGTTGTATATTACCTTTACGATCAAGCTTTTCGTAACTTAGAAATTAGTTACGCTTGCACAATTGGTTTAGTTCTATTTCTAATAATTTTAGGCTTGTCAATCTTACGAATTGTCTTTGGCAATTCATCCTCGGAAATTAGTCCATCAAGACTATAATAACTGGACTTCAACTCACATCTTGCACTCCTGAGCAGAGCCTTGGTTTTTCGTTCCCAGGTTCAACCGGGGAACGAGTCTTGGGAGGTTCAGGAGTTCACTTTACTCATAATAATGTCTGGCTTTAGACCGTGTAATCTCTGGTGGTCTTGCTTTGTTTGAATGAACTGGAAAAGTTTTAGATATTTTTGGGTAGCAGTTTCTGCATCAAACTGGTTAAGCCAATTTGAATCAACTGTTTTTGGATTACCAGACAAAACTTGTAAAATTCCCTCCGCAAGAGCTTCACTATCTCCTACAGGAGTTAGGTAGCCATATTTTCCACCTGCAAGAATTTCTCTGGGTCCGCTCTCGCAATCAGTTGATACCACTGGTATCCCCAATGCGATCGCTTCAATCAGAACATTAGGCAATCCTTCCCAGACGGACGATAATGCAAACACAGCCGATCGCGCCATGAACATATAAGGATTATTGACGTGCCCCGGCAGATCAACCACGTCCTCTAACCCCAATTCCTGAATCAGTGCTTCTAGCTTTGGACGGTCTGGCCCCCAACCGAGAATTACTAGTCGGCATGGTTTATGCTGTTGCACCTTGGCAAAGGCTCGAATCAACGTCGGGAAATCTTTTTGCTTTTCTAATTTGCCCACACCCAAAATTACAGGTAATTCCCCAGGTGCAAACCAAGGATGATCCAATGGCTCTTTGGCTTTGACAAACATCTCTGGATTGACGGGGTTGTAAATAACCTCTATTTTTTCTAAAGGCAAAGAAGCTACGTGAGCTAGGTCTTTAGCAACACCGTGAGAAACTGCCAGAATACCGTCTGCCAGAGGATACAAGAGTTTAGTTAACAGAGGAGCTAACCGAGCTTTGAGTTGACTACCATTTCGGGCAGTTTTGGACAACTGATTACGTTCTGAGACAATTACGCGAGTTGGAACTCTGGCAATTGAGCAGGCCAAAATTGCCACTTCGTTAGCAAAATGGTCTGCTGCAAAAAGTATTGATGGACGTTCCTGACGCAAATACCGAACTAATTTCGGAAGACTTTTGAATAAACCGGAAGACTTCAAATTAATGATGCGGGATTCTGATGGCATTTGCCACAGATGTGTACTGTCTACGTCAATTAATATTAAGTCAATTTGTATACCCAACTTTACCAACTGATGGGAAAGTCGGGCTGTAACTCTCTCGATTCCTCCGCCTCCAAAATTTCCCAGAAACAAAGCGACTCGAAAATTAATCTTAGCCATAGAATTAATTTTTTCTCCTAATGTAACTTTAAGTGCAGTACCAAAGCTAAAACACTAAAAAAGTCATCTGTCTTAGGGAGTAAAAGTTAATCTAAAATATATGAACTTAACTTTAACTCTATTTCTATATACGTTAAAACTCACAAATCAACAGGATAATAGATTGACAATTTTCAGTCCAAATTAGTGGAATGCAGCAGAAATAGCCAATTAGCTAAAAGTACTTAAAAAGCTGAATTACGGCTTTTCTTGGCAACTGTTCACTAAGTCTACGATCGCTCTAACTAATGCTTGCGGTTCTACAGGTTTGGCGAGATGAAGCTGAAATCCAACCTGGAGAGCTTGTTGTTGATTGTGCTCTCCAGCATAAGCTGTCAGCGCGATCGCTTTCGGCATAGCTTTGCCTACCGCCCTCACCTGTCGGTCTTGTTGAGAGTACCTGCTACGAATTTGCTGCATCAACGTATAACCGTCCATCTCTGGCATACCAATATCACTGATCAGCAGAGCGAAAGTTTTTTCTTCCAAAGCTTGCAATGCTTCTCTTGCAGATCCTACAGCAGTGACGATCGCATGATTTTGCTCTAAGGTGAAGATAAGAAAATTTCTCATATCTAGATCGTCATCAACCACTAAAACTCGCAGCCCCTTCAGAGGTGCGGATTGAAGCGTTAAAGATGAAGAGTCACTTGATTCATCTGTGTTTTTGATGCCTTCATCTCTTAACAATGGCAAGCTGACTATAAACGTTGCACCCTGTTCTTCTCCAGGGCTATCTGCTTGAACTGTTCCACCATGCAGTTCCACCAGATGTCGCACAATTGCCAGTCCCAACCCCAAACCCCCAAATTTACGGGTTGTCTTGCTATCTTCCTGACGGAAATACTCAAATACGAATGGCAAAAAATTCGGATCGATGCCTTTACCAGTATCAATCACTTGAATTTGAGCCTGTGAAGCGACACGCAACAAACGCACTTCCACCCGTCCACCTTCCGGTGTGAACTTAACCGCATTGATGAGTAAATTCCAAATCACTTGCTGGAGGCGGGCGGAATCTCCTAAAACTAGAAATTGGGGATTTTGGGAGTCGCCATTGTTTAATCCCAAATCCAAAGTGGTAAATCGCAAATCGATCGACTTAGCTTCAGCCGCTAATCGCACCGTTTCGATCGCAGAATTAATAGTAAATACCAAGTTAACTGGAACCGTTTTCAGGCTTAGTTTACCTTGCATGATCCGAGCAACGTCTAAGAGATCCTCTATAAGTTGGGTTTGCAGTTTGGCGTTACGCTCGATCGTTTCTAAAGCAAAAGCCGTCTTAGCAGCATCTAATCTTCCACCTCGAAGCAATTTAGACCAACCAAGAATCGGATTGAGAGGCGTTCGCAACTCATGGGATAACACAGCTAAAAACTCATCCTTCATTCGGTTAGCAGCCTCAGCTTCTTCTCTTGCCGCTTCCGCCCGCTGCAAATTTTCATTCCGTTCCTGCTCTCGCTGCGACAACAAGTTAGCCGCAAATTCCAAAGACTGCCCTAAAAATACCACTTCTTCAATCAAGAGCGGTTTGATTTGGGGAGACTCACCTTTTGCTAATGCTTCCGCAGCCAAAGCAGCCGAAGTAATGCTCAGAGAAATGTATCGGGAGAGAATGAAGGAACCGATACCACTGACCAAAAGCAAAGCTAAACCAGACCCAATCACCAGCCACATCGCTTGTCGGGCTGGCCCTTGAATCACATCAACGGGTACAGTAATAGCAACTGTCCAAGGAGTATCATCGACCTGACTGAAGGCAACGTAGACCTTCCTTCCTTCTAAGGTCGTATCGCGGTAAATTCCTTCGTTTGCCTCTGAGATTCGCTTCAAAAAAGATGGTGTTCCCCGCTGCCCAACAAAGCGTTCTGGATCGCGGGTGCGAACGACTACAACCCCTTTTCCATCAACTACTGTGCGCGTCCATTCTCCATCAATGCTGGTTTGATCGCTGACGACATTAGCGATCGCCTTTTGATTAATGACAGCCGTGAGTATGTATTGAAGCTTGCCATTCCGCATTACTGGAATACGAACTGGGAAGCCCAACCTTATGGGTTTAAATATTGAAGGGGAGATATTGCCGACAGTCGGCTGGTGAGTTTCGACAACGCGCCGTAGGCTGGCTGGCTCTCTAGCTTGAGGCAAGGGCGTACCAAACGGTCGTGTAGTATTTACAACCTGCTGCCCTTCTGGTGAGAGGAGAATCACAGCGATCCAAGAGGGTTGTGTTTGTACGACTCGCCTCGCCTCGCGGTGAAAGTTTTTCAGGTTTCCTTGCTCTATCCGTTCTGAAGTTGCTAGTACCTGAAGCGTCCGAATTGTGCCGGAAAGTTCGCGCTCTACAATCGCAGCTAAGTTACGGGTAGCTAGAAGTATCCGCCGCTCCGTTGCTGCCTGTTCCTGACTTGACAACTTATAAACAACAGCAACAGCAAATAACACAACCGGAAGCAAAGTACCTGCCACAAGCAGGACAAGATACGATCGCAGTGAAAGTGTTCGGCAACTGGAAGATGTTCGATCGGGATGTCCATTTTTTGAAGCAATCCACTTCAAAAGTATGTTTAAGAATCCAGTCCGTGTAGCTTTATCTTCCACCATTTATTTCTCATTTGGGGCGCTGTAGAGTATGTTGTGAAAAAAATCTACGATTACCAAGTTAAACTCAGGTCTTCCTCCAGTAAGGAGATCGAACCTCCCAACACCTCGTTCCCAGGTTCAACCTGGTAACGAGAAATAGAGGCTCCGCCTCGTTGTGCAAGATCTCAGTTAAAAAGAACGTACATCAGATTTCCCCAACTATATATCCAGTCCGATCGCCATACTAATGCGTATCTTTAGCCAAATCAGGTTCCCTATTTCTCAAGATCAACTTTCTTAATTTAAACGCGCTCAAAATTTTTCTTCAATGCCTGCCAGTCATTCCCATTATCGCATTAACTGTAAGTGGTGGTATTTCCCCCAAACTGGGCAAAATGTCTGCGCCGGAAAAAATGTTTGGCAAATCATCTGCTTGCCAAACCCAAATTTGTTGGCGAGTTATATCTATCAACCAAGCAAGTTGTGTTCCATTTTTAAGACAGTGGAGAATTTTGTTTTGTAAATCTAGGTTCATTGTATCGACTTCAGTCGTATTTTCTTCAAATAAAAGGACTAAAGTCCACACAACGAACCGAAGACTAAAATCTTTTTTGAAACTCAAGAACTGCCCTAGTATCACCAGAAAAATCGGTGGAACCGCGCAAGGTAAATTCTGGATTAAAACGATAACGTAAACCAAACTGAGTTGGTTGAGATTCAGTTAAAATTTGCAGGACTGAGACTGATAAATTATTAGTAATATCAACCCCAAATTCTGCGGCTAAACCTAATACTGAGTCACTATTTTCTTTTCCAGAAGTTATTGCTGTTGGGTAGATGCGAAACTCGCTTAACCCCAGTCTTTCGCCAAGATCGCCAAAAAATCCTTCTAAACCGGGTAAAATTACAGAACTAGCAAGTCCGGCTAACCCGGCAACACCACCCCCACCTTGACCGAGATTATTAATAAAACTACCACCAATTAAAGCCACAATTTCTGATTCAGTGCGGGGAGGATCGCTGGTTAGTTCAATAATTTGAGATGTTGCCGTATTAGATTCAGGATTTACACCTAATTGACTCGCCCAGCCATTAACAGTTGCCCTTACCCTGACTGATTGTAAACTGCCCATACCTGTAGCGGGAATATCACTAACTTCTGAACTAAAAGCTGGTGCAGGTAAGCGAAAACTAGTTACTTCCGAAACGTTAGTAATCAATCGTACATTTAAAAAGGGATTGAAACCTCGTTCGGGAACAAACACAGCCACATTTTCGTAACCGCGTTCTAGTCTAAAGCGGGCGGCAAATAAGTTTACTGAACCTCGTCGTAATGCGATCTGACCTTCTGGGCGGGGCTTATCGAGAGAACCGTCAAGTTTTAGAGTACCGCTACCTCGGAAGGCGAGAATTGGTTGTAAGGTAATATCAACTCGATCGCTTAATCCAATTTGGAAATTGTCAAATTCAATAACTAAAGTTTGACTGGGGGGTGCTGTTTGGGATACAGTGGCGACGGTAGCGGGAGTTTGCGGTAAAGAAAGTTGACCATCAAGTAAGTTTACTTGTCCACCAATTTGCGGATTGACTGCTGAACCCACTATAGTTACTCTACCATCAACCAAACCTCCATACAATCCTCTCAGGTTAATTCTCGCTTGGTCAAGGGTGATATTGAGAGGATTTTGACGGGCTGGGTCTTGAGAGTCTAAAGGTGTGAAAATGGGAATGGTTCCTTGGGCTATTACTTGTCCTTGCTTGAAGTTACCTGTAAGATTTTCTACAGTGATGCGATCGCCCTCAAATTGGATAACTCCTTTCACATTATTCAAATCTTCTGCCAGTAATTGACCGCCAAGAGTAGCATTTTGCAAGTTTACAAATCCCTTTGGTACTGGACGTTCTAAAGTTCCCCCCACTGTTAATTGTGCTTGTCCCGTACCATTTACCCATCGCACTTGTTGATTTGTCAGCAGGCTAATTAATGCTAATCCCTCGTTTTGGACATTGACACTAAGACTAATTTCATTGCTAGCTGGCGAGACTTTGGCAAAGGGTAATTTCAAAGGAACACTACCAGCAATTACAATTGGTTGTGGTGGATTGATTAATACTTGAGAATCAAGATTTAACCGAGCATCTTGATAGCTAAAAGTCGCTAATGCGGATTCGATCTTTGTACCATCTACAGTGCCATTTTTAACTGTTAATTGACCGCTAGCATAAGGGTTATTTAAATCTCCCCTGATATTAACTGTTCCATCTAGATTTCCGGTGACATACACAGGTAACTGTAAAATATTGTTGACTGGTTCTAAGGGGAAGTTTTGGATTTGTAATACTCCATCTTGTTTATCCATTCCCAAAGTTCCCGTAAATGCTACGCTTCTATTTTGGGATGCTAATTTTAAGCTTTGAACATTCAAATTACCCTGATTATAAGTTCCTTGTGCTAGTACCTGTTCAACTTTGTAATTACCTAATAACCAATTATCGCCTTGGAGATTAAAACTAGCTTGAATATCTCTGGGTAAAGTTCCTGCAAAATCAACAGTCCCGCTAAAATTACCCTGCAATTCTGTAATATCTGGTAATGTGTTAGCTCTTTGTTTTTCTGCTAGTTCTTGTTGCTGTAAAGAGATAATTTCGGCAAATCTTTGGAGTTGCGTCCTTAAAGGAGCATTTGGTATTCCTACTGGGATAGTTGGCACATTAGCGGCGCTACCAATGTTTCCTCCTCGATTACCAAAACCTTGTAAATTAAACCAATCAACTGCGGCTAAAATGTTTTGAATTTTGCCTTTCTCAACAGTCACTTTTCCTTGGACTTGGGGAGTTTGAGTTAACAGTTGAGTTGCTCTACCACTGAGGGCATAAATACTTTCACCTTGTTGTAATCGACTGTTAATTATTTCTAATGTTCCGTTAGCGTAGCGGAAATCAGCTATTAGAGAATCTGCTTGTAAATCTCCGATTCTGGGTTGTGCGATCGCAACATTTCGCCCCTCTACACTTAATGTATCAAAATTAATCGCCAAATTTCCTGAAAGGTTTCCGCTAACTTGTTGAGTAGCTATATCTGGCGGTAAATTGACAAAATTTTGGGCTAAATTTTTCACCGTTGCTACAGGCACATTTGCCAAATCTAACAAGAATAAATCGCCCTGTCTTCTTCCCTGTGCTAAAATGTCACCCCGGCGGAATAGTAAACTTTCAGGTTTGTAATTTGGGTCTAACTGAACAGCAATTTGGTCTTGTTGTCCTTGCAATTGTAAATTTATTCCCCTACCCGCTGTTGCAGTAATATTCCCGCGCAAATCTGGGTCAAATTTAAACTCACCAACTACTAAATTTTGTAATCCAACTTGACCATTTATATTTAACGCATTTAACTGACCTGAAATTTGCCCATTAAAATCAACTAAACCTGCTATAGCCACATTTTTGGGTAACGCTACTGGCAGAGTTTGTAAATTAAAATCTTCCGCTTGAACATTTAAATTCAGGTTAGCAATTTGCGGTGTATTATTTCGGTCAAAACTCGCTGTAACTGTTCCACTTGCATTAAGTCCTGGTGCTGTCGCCTGTTTAATTTCTAACTGTTGACCATTCCATTGAAATGCTACACTTAAAGGACGATTTAAATAAGGTGTTTGGGTAAAGTTTAAATCACCAATTGCTTGAATATCTGTTAAAGGCGAACCCTTTGGTTGAGTTAATGCAGCTAAACTTCCTCCGACTCTTAAATCACCACTAACTCCACCTTTTAATTGTTGAGAAAACTGATTTAATTGCACTTGGGCTAAATTAACAGCAGCCGCCCAACGCCCTTGGGTTACTTGTGCTTCTTTAATATCAACTACACCACCAGCAATTTGTAATCTTCCCCTACCAATTGCCTCAATTCCTGATAGCGGAGTATCGGTTTTCTGGGTCAAACTGGCAACATTTCCCGATGCTTGCAATTCCCCAGTAAATATTCCTTGAAACTGCGGCGGTACTTGAGGTAAACTTGCTAGTTGTAAGCGGTTAGCATCCAAAGCTACTTGCCAGTTTCCTTGATTTAACGTTGCTTGGCGTAATTGAACTGTGCCACCATTGGGAATGGTTAAAACTCCTTGGGCGTTGGCTTGAATTTCCGCAAGAGGAGATTGATTTGATTTAGTATTCGTTAATGAATCCAGATTTCCCTCTGCTTCTAATTGTCCGGTAAATGCACCTCTAAATCCTTGGGGAACTTGCGGTAAAGCCGCCAATTGAAAATTATTTGTATTAACTCTGGCGAGGAAGTTGCCTTGATTTAATCGCAACTGTTGTATTTGTAAATTTCCCGCACCAATTCGCAGATTTCCTGTAGCGTTGGCTTCGATTTGATTCAACGGAGATTGGGCATTTTTGGCAGTTAAATTATCAAGATTTCCCCTGGCTTGTAATTCACCGCTAAATATACCTTGAAAACCTTTTGGTACTTGATTAAATTGCGATAATTGCAGGTTGTTTGCTGTTACTCTTGCTTGGAAATTTCCTTGATTTAATTCAACTTGTTGCAGTTGTAAATTTCCGGTGGGAGTTTGCAAAGTCCCTCTGGCAGTCGCTTGAATTTGATTCAAGGGAGATTGAGCATTTTGGGCTGTTAAATTGGCTAGATTTCCTCTGGCTTGTAATTGTCCATTAAATGTACCTTGGAAATTATTTGGTACTTGGGGAAAACGCGCTACTTGAACGTTATTTGCATCAACTAAAGTTTGGAAATTCCCCTGATTTAATTGGAATTGGCGCAGTTGCACATTTCCGCCAGCAAGTTGTACGTTTCCTTGTCCAGAAACTTGTATTTGATTCAGGGGAGATCGATCTTTTTGGGCGGTAAGATCGTTTAAGTTTCCAGCAACTTGAAATTGTCCGCTAAATGCGCCAACTGGTAATTCTTTTGGTACTTGAGGAAGACGGGTTAATTGCACTCCTGAGGCTGCAATAGTTGCCAGGAAATTACCTTGATTTAGTTCTAAACTGCGAAGGTTAACATTACCGCCAGCAACTTGAATATTTCCCGAACCTACAGCTTTAATATTATTAGTATCAGTTGCGTTTAAATTACCTGATAAACGGAATTCTCCGTTAAAAGGTGCTTGTAATTCGCGGGGAACTTGGGCTAATTGTCCTAAGTTAATCCTGTTAGCTCTAACTGTAGCATTCCAATTGCCATCATTCAATGCTGCTTGCAATATTTGGGCATTTCCACCTGCAATGTTTATGTTTCCTTGTCCAGTTGCTTGAATATTTGTTGTGGGGGCGTTGAGATTTCCGGCTACGCGGAATTGTCCGTTAAAATTGGATCTAAATTGTGGGGGAACTTGGGGGAAAAGTGCTAGGTTAATGCCGGAAGCGTTGACTAAACCTTGCCATTTTCCTTGGTTTAATTGTGCTTGGCTAACGCGAATGTTTCCCCCTGCTACTTGCAAGTTTGCTTGGGCGGTTGCTTGAATATTTCCTAGTTGGAAAGAGTCAAGATTTCCGGCTAAGTTTACGGTTCCGCTAATTCTTCCTTGGCGGATGGATGGGGGAATTTCTGGTGGTTTTTGTTGTTGGTTTTGGTTAGTTGATTGAGTAATTGCTAAGATGCTATTAACTGGCAGTTGGGCGGCTTGCACTGTGGCTTGCCAACTCCTATTCGCTATTCTGGCTGATGCTTGAACATCGCCGCCTGGTACTTGGGCGATCGCATTATTTAAGCGAATTTCGCCATTATTAACTGTTACTTGTCCGGTTAAAGGATAGGTGGCTTGGGGTGCTTGAAAATTCGTGGCGATGCGAATATTATTTAAAGGGCCAGAGACTTGAGTTTGGGCATTAACATTGCCAATATTGATGTTAGCCGGAAGATTGACGTTGTAGATTTTGGCGATCGCATCACCAGGCAAATTCTGCGCTTGTAAATCTAACGCTACTGCCCCAGGTTGACCTAATTTAGCATTACCTTTACCTGTAATTTTTCCCCCAGCCATTGGGGAAATTTGAATATTAGAAATTACTAATTCGCCTGTTTGGGGTGCGAAAGCAAAGTTAGTGCTAATATCCCGAAAATTCAGTTTATCAACTTGGGTTTGTTTAGTTGTATTAACTCGTCCTAAAATAGTTGGAGATTCAATAGTTCCAGTTACTTTTGTGGCTAATTTGATTTCCCCTATCACGGGAACTGGTGGTTTAACTTTGAAAGTTTGCGTCAAGTTTGCCACATTAACATTAGGAACTATAACATCTAAATTTAACCCTTTATCTAAATCAGCACTTCCCCCAAGTTGAACGGGAATTTGTCCTAAAGATGTCGAGAAATTATTTAAGTTTAATCCTCTGCCAGTAAAGTTAACTACCCCATTAGTATTAATAATTGGTGCTGGTAATTGGGGACTGGTGACAGAAACATTTTGTAAACTGGCAACTCCCAAAACAAAAGGTTTTTCTTGGGGATTATATTTGACTGTTAAATTACCGTTGACTTGACCTGCGATTAAATTAGCATTAGGAATTTGAATTAAGCGATCGATCTCTTGAACCGGAATATATTGTGCTTGTACTTGAGCATTTAACTGTTGAGATGGTAATAAAAATTCGCCATTAGTTCTAAAAGTAGCTGGATTAGTCTGAGATGATTGATTATTAGTTTTTTGGGCAATTTGCCCTTCAGCATTAAAGCGAAATCTTTGACCCTTATCTAAAAAGTCTACAGTCGCAGAAATCGGATTAATATTAACTGGTACTCTGGGATTAGTTAATTTCGCTTGGGGAAGTAGCACCACATTAGCATTACTAACCCGAATTGAATCTACATTAGTAGTAATTGCCCCTTTTGCTTCAGATTGTTTAATTTGGGTACTAATCCAACGTCCATCAGGAGTTTGTTCAATAAAAACATCAGGATTAACTAAAGTAATATCGAGATTTAAAGTTCTGGTAAGAAGTAATTGTAGAGGATTAAAACTTACATCTACTGCTTGGGCGGAAGCGCGATCGGTATCTGTCGCCGTTGGCGGTACACTAGAAGGGCCAAACCGTAAACTATTTAACGTAAAATTTTCTAACTTGCCCAGTTTTACAGGTCTTTGTAGCAGATCGCTAACATTTTTTTCCACCAGCGGTGCTAACTCTCGGTTAATAAAAACCCACGCCCACCAAGCACCAGCCAGCACACCAATCAGTACAACTATACCAAAACCAAGCCCAGCGCGACTTAGCCACAACAGCCACACACGGCGATTTAGATTTTGTTCGGTTTCGTTATCCGAATTTGGGGAATTTGTCATTTCAACCTCACACCTGACAAGCTAAGCGGTTGTCTGAAAATTTGTAATTATCGTCGCTGCTGCAACTAAAGTCATTGGCTATACAGACAAAATCTGCCCTTCACAGGTTCCAAAATTCTCCTATTCTAAAAGTCCGTGTCAAGCAGACGAGAGTTTGTATAGTCGCAGTTTTAACCGCCAGAATCTTTTCAAACATCCTTTAAGATAGCACCAGAATTTAGCTGAACAGCATTTTATACCACTTCTGCACAATTCATGGATTAAATGGTAAAAGATTTATATCTTGAATAAAGCGATAATCACTCTGATTTTTACTTAACAGAGGGTACCCTGTTACTAAAGCTGTCGCAGCAATTAACGCATCAGGAATTAATAAACCATGACTCAAGCGATATTGAAGTAACAATTTAACCGCTTGAGTTGAAATAGATTCATTAATATGAATTACTTCAAATCTACGCAAAAAACGCTCTAGAATCTGTTGTTCAGATTTATTCCTACATCCAACCATTAATTCCATTTGGGTAATAACGCTAACAGCTAAAGAAGCGATCGCTGCGGTATTGTCTAATAAAGCGATTGTTCCTTCTATGCCGCGACTAACATCAATCAAAACATCCGTATCAATCAAGATTCGCTGACTCATTCTCACTCCCGCCATTCCTGTTGGCGAGTGTGACGCACCCAAGCACTACTATCGCTCATTTCTTCGCGCTGCTGCCACATCCCAACAAACGGTTCATCACGCCAATTTTCTTTAATTGAATGGTTAGTAACTTCAACCTTTTGGGCTAAAAATTCGGCAAAATCTAATACTTCTTGTTGCTTTTCTACAGGTAAAATTTTCAGCTTTTCTAAAATAGCGTCTTCAATATTCATTGCTTTCTCTCAACTATGAGAAATCTTTAACCTGTTATCATACGTCGAGTGATTGAATTAGCCAAGAGACTTTTGGCAGAAGTCAAGGACAAGGGGACAAGGAGACAAGGAGACAAGGATACAGGGGGACGAGGGGAAGTATTGGCAGGTTTTACCAATAATTTATGGTTTGTCAAGAAAGTTAATTACTAAACCCGCCCCTATAATTCAAAACTTGACTAATTACCAATAAGATCGCCCTTGATTAGTAATATAAATAACTGATGAGCGCAAAAGTAAAGTGTAATGACCATGCGTGTATTCGTTCTATTATTCAATGCTGGTACAGACAATGAGGGAATCCACACCCTTCAGATTGGCGATCGCAATAAAGTGCTGATGTTCGAGTCAGAAGACGATGCTACCCGCTATAGTTTGATGCTGGAAGCCCAAGATTTTCCAGCTGCATCGGTGGAATCAATGGACGATCGCGAAATTAAGGCGTTTTGTGAAAGTGCTGATTATGACTGGGAACTAGTCCCAGACGGCGCTTTAACTCTACCTCCAGATATGAACGTCGAAGAAACTGATTGGCAAATAGATGATGAGTTTGATGATGAGTTTGATGATGAGTTCGATGAAGAACCAGATTTGGCTGCGTCAGAAGAATCTGAAGCATCAGAAATGTCAGATGCAGAATTGGATAAGATTCGCCGTAGGCTGGAAGGATTACTTTAATTTTGTGAGATGCAATGAAACAATTAGAAGAACGTGGTCATCTTTTGACTGAACAGATTAACCCGAATAGTCAAAACTTAGATCAGTTAAGTTGTTTGGAATTGGTGGATCTGTTCAATCAAGAAGATCGGCAAACTATTGCCGCGGTCGCTAAAGCCCGTCTCCCCCTCGCCGAAGCGATCGACACCACAGCCAAATCTTTACGCCAAGGCGGAAGGCTGTTTTACATTGGCGCAGGTACTAGCGGGCGTTTGGGCGTTTTAGATGCAGCAGAATGTCCCCCCACCTTTTGTACACCTCCAGATTTGGTACAGGGAATTATCGCTGGGGGTGCAGATGCTTTGGTACGGAGTTCGGAAGCTTTGGAAGATCGGGCCCAAGATGGCGCAGCTGCGATCGATCAAAAAGAAATCACTCAGTTAGATGTAGTAGTGGGAATCACTGCTGGTGGAACTACGCCCTTTGTTCACGGTGCCCTGCAAGCTGCCAAAAGTCGCGGCGCTACTACTATTTTTATCGCTTGCGTTCCTCAAGAACAATTTAGCTGCGATGCTGATATTGACATTCGGTTGTTAGTTGGGCCAGAAATTTTAGCAGGTTCTACGAGATTAAAAGCCGGAACAGTGACTAAAATGGCTTTAAATATTCTCTCCACTGGAGTAATGGTACAGTTGGGGAAAGTTTACGGCAATCGCATGGTCGATGTCGCAGTTACTAACAGTAAATTGCGCGATCGAGCTTTGCGAATTATTCAAGACCTTACCGATTTAAACAGAGATGCTGCTGCGAATTTACTAGAACGCAGTGGCAAAAATGTCAAATTAGCCTTACTAATGCACTGGACAGGATGCGATCGACAACAAAGCGAAAAACTTTTAATTGACAATCAAGGAAATATCAGACAAGCGGTACAAAACTCTCAAAACCAACTTTGAAATTTACATTTTTAACTGTTATGACCAAACCTGGATTATTGGATACAAGGCAATGAATTAAGACAAATCTATTTTAGATCTTCGAGCCAGTAGATTTTTTTGATTTCCCATCCATAAATCCGAAATCAAAAAAATCGTCCATATAAAATCATTTGAACTTTTCTTAAGGAGCAAAAATTTTGGAAATATTTACTGCATCAGAAACTTCTGTAATAGCATTAATTTTGCTAGTCGCTTTAGGAATATTAACTTGGGGATTTTATCGGGCTAAACCCTTTGGTAAAGTAGGTATTTTAGCCTGGTTACAATCAGTGGTATTAATGGCTCCTTGGCTGTTATTCTTTGGGTTGTTTGCCGCAGGAATTTATCTTAACTTAGCTGCTATTTTGTTGCTGTTGGTAGTTTCAACTGGGTTATATATTTTCTTGGGTAGACAACTCCGCGCCGCTGGTCAAGATGTGTTACTCCGAGAAAAAGCTGCGAAGATGATGCAAGCGAATCAAGATTCTCAACAAGCACCAGCAGAAAAGTCTCCCGAAGTAACTGAATCAGACAATGGTAAGGGGAAGACAGAATTATTGGGAATTAAACAACCAATTCCGATTCCTGAGCAAGATTTGAAAGTAATTCAAGGAATTTTTGGCATTGATACATTTTTTGCCACAGACACAATTCCCTATCAAGAAGGAGCAATTTTTAAGGGAAATTTGCGCGGCGAAGCTGAAGCTACCCATAATCGATTATCTGCTGCTTTAAAGGAAAGATTGGGCGATCGCTATCGGTTATTTATGATCGAAAATCCCGAAGGAAAACCCACAATTGTAGTTTTACCTAGCAGCAACGACCCGAAAACTTCTACTCTAAGTCAAAAGCTTTTAGCTGTGATTTTGCTGGTAGCTACTATAACAACCTGTTTAGAAACAGCTGGTTTCTTCTTGGGTTTTGATTTTTACAACAACTTGAGCCGAATTAATGAAGTTTTACCGATTGCTGTAGGAATTTTAGTAATTTTAGCTGCCCACGAAATCGGTCATTGGGTAATGGCTAAACGCCATAATGTTCGCTTAAGTTTCCCTTATTTTATTCCTGCTTGGCAACTTGGCTCTTTTGGTGCAATTACTCGCTTTGAATCTATTTTACCTAACCGCAAAGTAATGTTTGATATTGCGTTAGCAGGGCCAGCCGCCGGGGGAATAGTTTCTTTGTTAATGTTAATTGTTGGCTTAACTCTTTCCCATGAAGGCAGCTTTTTCCAAGTTCCAGCACAGTTTTTTCAAGGTTCAATTTTAGTCGGAACTTTAGCCAAAGTTATTTTAGGTTCAGCTTTACAAAAACCTTTAGTTGATGTGCATCCCTTAACAGTAATTGGTTGGTTAGGTTTAGTAATTACAGCCCTGAATACCATGCCAGCGGGACAATTAGATGGGGGTCGAATAGTTCATGCAATTTATGGGCGGAAAATTGCTTCTAGAGTCACATTAGCAACTTTTATCTTTTTAGCGATCGCTGCTTTTGCTAACCCCATTGCCATCTATTGGGCGATCATTATTTTGTTTCTGCAAAGAGATTTAGAACGGCCCAGCTTAAACGAAATTACCGAACCAGATGATGCTAGAGCAGCATTAGGTTTGTTAGCCTTGTTTTTGATGATTACCGCCTTAATTCCCCTGACTCCCGGAATTGCAGGAAGGTTGGGAATTGGTGGCGCAAATAATCTATTTTAGATGATCGATCGGGAACAGTTAGCGATCGAACAATTCCTGACCAAAAACAATCTAAAATCTAAAATCTAACACCTAAAATCGTGTAAAGGTCATGGCAACAACACCGCCTATAGCAATTCTTCTCGACCTCAGTTCCATTATGGGTAGCAGCATCCGCGAATGGCAAGAATATTCCCGCATTGGCAACTGCTACCTCCCCCAAATAATCTATGAAGAAATCGAATTTCTCACAGGTCGCGCCCCAGAACCAAATTTGGAAAAAACAGCCAGAGAATTTACTCGCTTTTTTCCCGAAAGTGGTTGGCAATTAACCAATGCCCACGCCGTTCATCCCACAATTAATCCCGCTGCTGGACAAAACTTAAGCAAACAAGCCAGACTAGTAGTATCTGTAGCTCAATGTATGTACGGTTTCGCCCAAGAAAACCCCGATAACCTAGTAGTTTTCGTCTCCAATTCTCAACCAATTCTCCAAAGAGTCCCCGGTTTAAATCAACCCAATCTTTGCGGCATCACCACAGCAGCACTATTACAATGGGTACGCACAAAACAACGCCCCCCAGCAGTAACTCAAAAACTAGAAACCTTTAGTAATTCTGAAACATCAGCAACAGTTTCTCAACCAAAACCTACGGCAAAAAACCCGCCTCCCGCAAATTCTCCCGCAATGACAGGTCCTGCTTCAGCCGCCCAAACATCAACCAGACAAAGGTCTATTAGCAATAATTTACTCACAAAAATAGTTGGTACTTTAGTAAGTTTGCTCATTTTTGCTGTCTTAGGTTTAACAGCATGGCGCTTTATTCAACCCCAAAGTTTTAATCAATTTTGGCAAAAAACTGGCTTACCTGCACTTCCGGGTAAGTAGATTGTTAATCACTTAAATTACTGGTTGAGGCAGCAGAGGAGCAGGGGAGCAGGAGGGCGGGGGAGAAAATTTGAAAGTTTTTCCGAAATTCTAAATTTAAATGCGGGGCAGTGACCCAACCTTGTGAATAATTACTTCAGTTAATGGGAGTACTTAGCTTGATTGATATTAATTCTTTGCTACGAATTCAATCTTCCACCAGTGGAGTGCGTACCTACGATATTATCGGTTTTGGTGATGAACTTCCTGGGGTATTTGCTGTAGTTGCTGCTGCCAGAGAATACCGTCGCCGTACTAACAAATATCCCAGAGTTCTTTTACTATCCAAAGGTGATTTACAAGCAGGCATTGGCGGTCATTTAATTAGAGGCGGACTTGCTTGTTTAGATAGAAGTCAAATTGAGCAATCATTGCGCGATTCTCTTGGTTTAGATACCTTTGGCGACCCCCCTGCTATTTACAAGGAATTTTTGCAAAAAGCTGGTGTTCGTGCAGTTTCCCTTGACCCAGCTAAAGGTAATGCCGTTCTCAGACAAATGCTAACCGAAACTCATATTGATTTCATTAGCAATGTGGGAATTAAATTTGTTAATAAACAAGCTGATAAATTGGTTAGCATCACCACTTTTAATAACGAAACTTTTACAGCCAAACAGTTTATTGATGCTACCGTCAATGCCGAACTAGCTCAAGCAGCCGGAGTGCCAAAACTAAAGGGTTTTGCAACTTTTGGTTTACCTGAATCTGAATTAGCTGTTAGCTTAGTTTTTGAAACTCAAGGACTTACAGTTACCGAACTAAAAAATTTTGAATTACAGCTACTAAAACGCTTTACTAACTTCGCGGATATAGAAGCTCAAAAGTGGTTGTGGACAGCGGCGGGAAACAATGACCAGGTAGTACAACAGCTGCGAAAAGATATGGTAGATGCTAATGGAAAGTTGAAAACTCTTTGGGTAGGAACTGATGATATTGTAATACGTTCACCCGCCCTTTCTGTAGCTTACCATTCTTTCCGCAACTTAAAATTTTCTCTCTATGAATCGGGAATGGTTTTTGATAAAGCAAATATCGCCATTCTTCCCGGAGGAAGACTATTTTGGAATTCCCTGTTATTTGCTGTAACTGCTTCCACAGCAGAAGCTTTAGCTAGGGGTGGTTCTAAACCAAATTTGCCAATGTTGTCAGAAATGAATTACTTGGAAAAATGGTTTAAAAGTATTGGTGCTAGTGATTTAATTCCGGCTACTGAACTTTATATTAGACACGCTGGGAATATTACTAATGTTGTACAACCTCTTGATGGTACGAATATGTTAATGGGAGGTGTTTCTAGTAATGAAGCTTTGGGTACTTTTGGCTATCATTTTGATGTTCGCGGTGGAATTAAAGGCATTGGTGAAAAAGCTTATGCAAAGGGTTTTACCCAACTTGGTTTTCAGATACCCATCTATAATGTAGGTTTTCAACATTCATTAATCAAGAATGTGCGTAACTTAGCAGTTGTTAGTCCGGGTTCTGGTTTTACTGGTATGGCTCCAGGTTCGGGTAGAATTGTCGAATATAATTCTGGTGTCGGTCAAGCTTTAGGTATTGCTGCAACGATCGCGTTATTAAGTAACAGAAATTTGGCAGATGTGAAAAATCGAGAAGTTAGACAAGTTTTAGCTGAGACTAGACGTTTACCTCGCATTTTTGGCATTCCTAAAATTGCTGAGGCTACCAGGTTAGGCGAATTTGAATCTGCATTGGGTAATGTTTTTATAGCTTAATTTTTTAGCAATTATGAAAACTACAGGCTTTCACCATGTCGCCATTATTTGCTCAAATTACGAAAAGTCGAAAAATTTCTATGTGGATGTTTTAGGTTTTTCGGTAATCGAGGAAACTTTTCGGGCCGATCGTAATTCCTATAAGTTAGATTTGCGTGTTGGAGAGTGCGATCGAATTGAGCTTTTTTCTTTCCCTAATCCTCCCCAAAGACCTAGCAGCCCTGAAGCTTGTGGATTGAGACATTTGGCTTTTCAAGTGGAAAACCTTGATGCAGCTGTGGCTAATCTCCAATCTCAAGGTGTACCAGTGGAAAATATTCGAGTTGATGAAATTACTGGTAAGCGATTTACTTTTTTTAAAGACCCAGATAATTTGCCTTTAGAAATATACGAAAAGTAGTTGGTCAGAAAATTTTGGCTAGTTGGGAACAGAAGCGAAAAATATTGCTGTGTGGTCTGTGTAGGTTGTGCTAGCAAAAACACCTTTATTTTCATCGCTGAGAAAAAACAAGCTATACGATCGCTTTCTTCAATTTTCACGTTTTTGTTGAATCCGCACGGAGAATTTGGTTACACGAAATTATGTATTGACAAAAAAGCAAATATATAGTAAGCTCTCTCTTTTTATTAATTATTGATGGCAGTTAAATTAACATTTTTTATTATTAAATGTAAGCTTTTTGACACTAATTTCCGTATTTTCTAGGTGTAAAAAGATTGAAATAACAAGCAAACTATTAATATTAGGATTTTGGTAATGTTTCCTCAAAAACCAACCTTTTGCGGAGCTATTACTATTGGGGTGCAAGTGCTTACCTCTTCTGGAAGCCTTCTGTGATGCCAGTGCGACTCTTAGACTGAATCGCGCCGCGCTCCATCAAGCTTAAAGCTATATTGCAACAGCATTACAAGCACAGAAGATAAAAAACTATAAAAGTTTTCTGGAGTTCTAAAGAATAGGGGTGTAGTCTCTACCTTTGAGAATGCTCTTTGTTAACGCCATAGATTCCCCAAGCTTGCTATGGAAAATACAATTAATACTGGCGCTATTAAAGCAACGTTTAATAAAACCACTAAAACGACTAGACAACCAAATCCCTTTGTTTTAGCTTTAGTGTTCACAACTGTTTTATGCTTTGCTGTTAGACCATCAATTACCAGGAGTAATAAGGTTGTTGTTGCTCCTGATGCTTCACCAACAGCTTTATCTGAGTCGGTTGCTGATGCGGTTGTCAAAGACTTGTCTAAGCGATCGGGCTTACCAAAATCAGAATTGAAGATAGTTGATGCTCAACAATTGATATTGAGCGATCGTTGTTTAATTAGCAAAAACTCTAATTTCCTCTGTGTTGAATCAGAAATACCAGGGTGGCAAATAACTGTAGCCAGCGGAAAAAAACGTTGGGTGTATCACACTAATAAATCTGGTTCAATGCTGAAACTAGATAACGGCAATGTTACACCCAAACACAAAACTCAAAGAAACACTTTTGCTAACAATATCTCATCAGTTGGTAATGGATAGAAAAGCAGAAGGCAGAAGAGGTGGGGAGGTAGGGAGGTAGGGAGGTAGGGAGAGTTGTTGATGTAAATTTAAGGAACTCCCCCCATCTCCCCATCTCCCCATCCCCTTTTCCTCCTGCTCTCTCAAAGAGAAGGTTTCCAACCAACAAAAATATTAGGTCTTGGCATCTTATTTGGAAATATATTTTGTAAAGCCGACTGTCTAAGTGCAGGCGGTTCTTTCGTTAGATTCCACAAACTTTCATAGAAAAAGAAAGAAACTCCCGAAAATCCCCAGTTGCGAGCAACTTCTACTTGTTCTCTCACTTGTGACATAGGAATAGCTTGCGGTTTTACTCCAGTCATAATACCAATAGCAACAGGAATGCGCTGTCTCGCTGCTTCCACTTCAGGACGTTCTATTTCTTCAATAAAGCGATTCAGGTCATTGCGATAAACTTGTAAAACTAGTTCATCAATTAATCCTTGTTCTCTCCATGTTTGCCAATCAGCCAAATAGTATTTGTAGGAAAATTCTTGAGGATTGGGAGATACAGAAATCACAATTTTGGGTTTACGTTGTTTAATTGCTCGTTGAATTCGCTGCATATATTGAGTAATTTTATCTGCTCTCCAACGAACCCATTCAGGGTCTTGAAAATCATCTGGCGGAGATTGTCCAGCGTGTTCTTGTTGATAAAGTGCAACAGTAAACTCGTCGTAGCCTAATTGTGAAGGGAAACCAAAATGGTCGTCAAATTGAATGCCATCAACATCGTATTTGGTGACAATTTCTAGGATTAAACTTTCAATAAATTGCTGCACTTGTGGGTGGAAAGGATTCATCCAAACTCTTTGATGTGGCCCTTCAATCCAAATTTGACTACCATCTCGACGTTTGAGAATCCAATCAGGGTAAAGTTTGGCTATTTGAGAATCTGCTGGAGCCATAAAACCAAATTCAAACCAAGGAAGAACAGCCATACCTTGTTTATGTCCTTGGGTGATTACTTCCTGCAAAACATCTCGCTCTGTGCCTAATTCGGGGTCAAGGTTTTCGTCTGTTGGTGTAACTAAACGTATCGGACTTCCTACTATTGGTGCTGCTACTTTGCTGGGATAAAGTGTGTAACCCCAATTCCAAACGGTGGGATACAATGTGTTGAAATTTAGAGATTTTAATCTAGCGATCGCATCAGAAAGCCTATCTTTATAAAAGAGAACATCGCTATCAACATTTGTCAGCCAAACACCTCGCAATTCTGTTGTTGCTTGTAATGTTTGAGGGGTAGGTTTTCTAATTATAGCTAAAGAATTTTGTGGCGCTGTTGGGGCAACCATTGAATTTGTTGGCGCAGCAGTTGTTGATGTTGCAGCAGTTCTATTTATATTAGTTTGAGCAGTAGGCGTTCTAATAGAAATTGACGTTGGAGATGTGGTTTCAGAAAGAGTTGATGATGTAGAAGTAGTCGCGGAAGTTGGGGATAAAGTAGGTTTTTTCTCTGTAGTTGTTGGGGTAGTAGTTGAGGATAGATTGGGGTTTTTTTCTGTGTTTAGTGTGGTTTGAGGAGTTTGATTCCCGACTGCGGTTGTAGTTGTAGCAGGAGAACTAATTCTGGCAATGTACTGTTCAGGAATTAGTTGTGGATTTCCCAATGCTTGACATAAAAAGCTGGCTACTTCTGCACGGGTAACTAGTTGATTTGGTTTGAGTTGGCGGACGTTCGGATAATTGACAATTAGTAGTTTTTCACTAGCAGCCGCAATAGCAGTTCTAGAAGTTTTAGGGATTTCTTGTGCATCGTCAAAAAGTTCTTTTAATGTTTTCTCAACTGGTTTAGTAGGTGAATATTTTAAACCATTTACCAAAGATAGTAAAACTTGTTCTCGCGTCACTCGTCGCAGGGGATTAAAATTTTCACCTATATAAGCAGAAAGAAATCCTGTTTGATAAGCTTGTCGAATCCCATTAACTGCCCAATAATTTGAGGGAATATCAGCAAATCGAATTGCATTTCTAGTTACAGGTTTGTTAGGAAAAGCTTTAGTAATTATATTAGCAAATTCGGCTCTATTTACTTGCGAATCGGGATGAAAATTGCCATCTTCGTAACTGGTAATAACTTGCTTTTGCACAATTTGTTCGATGCAAGGTTGTGCCCAATGTCCTTGAATGTCAGTAAGTTTTGTTTGCGAGTAGGATTTGCTGGGTATTAACACCACTACTATCATACTCAAGGCTATTAATAGGGGAAACCATCTGCGTTTTTTCAACATATTTTTCACTCCGCGCACACCTCATCGAAAGGAATTTTCAGGTAATACTTACAGTTTCAGAAACGGGGTTTTTGCACCCAAAAAACCCTTTCTCAGCTTGTGTTGAGAATCATGCTAGTTCTTAGTTACAATCGACTTGAGAGTTGGATAACTTGGTTGGTGTAATGGGAAACAATCAGTAGATTACCATTAAAAGTTTTTTAGTAAGCAGAAAATTTTGATTCTTGGCTAAAAAACCTTGGCTATAGCAAAGGTTATGATCCTGAGATCTAACTCAAGTTGCTAGTTACAAGTCTGTCTCTTTCTTAGCCCCCCTTTTGATCCCCCCTCCGCCCCCCTTAATAAGGGGGGAACTCCGAAAGAATTAATAACTAGCGACTTGCGTTATCTAGAAATATTCAACTACTCAGCTTAAATTTATAAAGCTTGGTAATTACTGCTTTTTTGCCTTTTCTTGGCAAAATATTGTTGGTGTTCTTCTGCTGCTAAATAAAATTCCCCAACAGGTTTTATTTCTGTGACAATATCTTTATCATATTTCCCGGATATTTGCAATTTTTGTTTAGAGGCTTGGGCAGCAGTTTCCTGTTCTGGGGTATGAAAGAATATAACAGATCTGTATTGTTCGCCTCGATCGGGCCCTTGTCGATTTAATTGGGTTGGATCGTGACAATTCCAAAATATTTCTAATAATTGATTATAAGTAATTTGTGACGGGTCATACTCGATTTGTACTGATTCTGCATGACCCGTAATTCTAGCACAAACATCTAAATGACAAGGGTTAGGAAAATGTCCACCTGTGTAACCAACTGCTGTGGAAATAACGCCTTTAACTTGACGAAAAGTGTCTTCAACTCCCCAAAAACAACCAGCAGCAAAAGTGGCTTTTTCCATGTTTTTCTGTTTTAGCTAAAGTAATTATAGAATATGAGAGCGATCGCTTTCCGTAGGCGTAGGTACAATCTTGTTCGCTTCCAGACAACGCTTAAAGGCGACTTCTGCTTCTGTCGGATTCGGGTTATCTGTCGCTTTTAGAGCTCCCACTAAGCGATCGTTTCCCATTTTATCTAAAGGTCTGTCTAAATTGGCAGTGCTACTATTATTTCCTTGGTCTAAATATTTTCTGCATTCAGCAATAGCGTCAATCCGTTTTATCCTAGCTTTAGAAACGTTAGAATCTCCTTGAGTGAGATTAGTCTCTTCGTGAGGAGTATTAGCCGCTGCGGTTGCAGTTGGTGCGTTGAACATCCAAATGTTAATAAGCAACAATCCGGTGACAAATATTTGGCAAATCAGCCGCCAAGTTTGAGTAACTTTAATCACTTCAAGTCCCTTAGTTTCTACCTGATGTTTACTCTGACATCTTAATTAATCGGCAATTCTCAGCCATACTCCTTGGGGAGGAATAATTTCCGGGAACTCAGGAATGGGGTGATAGCGTCTAGAGTTTGTAAGTAGACGAGTGATACATCGCCAACTTACATAATTAAAACTTTTCCACACTACCATGAAACATTTTACTCATCAATTTACAACAAGTCCCACCATTAAAGGGCGCGTTTTCCCAACTTTTGTATTAGCTGCAATCTTTTCTTTAAGTGCCAATTTAACTATGATTAATTCTGCTGCTGCTTACTCAGAAAGTAGTGAGCAAGTTAATAGCGAATTTGTTAATACTAGAGGCACTTTTGTTAGCCAAAATCAATCCAATAGTTTACCTGCTACCGTCGCTAATGCTGTCAAAAAAGACTTATCTAAACGTACCGGAATTCCTCCCGGAAAGCTGAAGATTACTGATTATAAACAAGAAACTTGGCCTAATGGTTGTTTAGGTATTGCTGAACCCGATCAAATATGTACTCAAGCATTAGTTCCTGGATGGCGAATTACTGTAACTGATGGTCAAAAAACTTGGGTGTATCGTACTGATAATAGTGGTAGAAATATCCGGTTAGAAACTCAGAATATCTCTTTGAATTCTTCCAAATCATTGCAATTTATCAGTAATGAAACGCTGATTGCTGCGACTCCTAAACCATCACAAATTCCTAGCAGCGAACTACCACCAGCTTTAGATAAAGGTATAATGTTTCAAGCTATTTCTAGTGGTGGTTTTGCTGGACGTACTTATCAAACTACTTTAATGAAGGATGGGTCATTAATGCGAGTGAGAATTGGCGATGCTAATGATTCAGAACGCAGCGTAAAAAAAATTTCTCCTCAACAATTGCGCCAATTTCAAAAATTATTAAACCGTCTGCCATTGTCGCAATATAATGGTTTGAGTTACCCTGCACCAAGCGGCGCTGCTGATTATATTACTGTGACTTTAATTAGTTCATCTGGTACTGTTCGTTACGCTGATATTGTGCAAAGTGAATTGCCGAAATCTTTGCGAGAAGTGATCCAAGCTTGGAATCAAATAACTAGTACAAGATAAATCATATTATTCTCTACCTTCCAGCCAATCTTCACCACCAGGTAACTGAATTAAATATCGATCGATAATATCGGGTAAAGCGGTTACTGAATGCTCATAAGTTAGCATAAGTAACTGTTTTGCTATGTTAATTAATTGGATTTTATCCAGCATATTTGAAAGTTGCGCTGGTTTCAATTTCCCATTTAACACTTCTACACTTGCTGGACGAATTGCATCTGATACTGCTTCTTCTAGCATTGATTCCCACTCATCTTCTTTTACGTAACAGGAAGTTTTGTTTTCCTTTAAATTTAGACGTTTAATTTGCACAACAGAATCAGAAATTGAAGCAACCCAAGAATTGGTTAAACGCTGTTCAATTTGGTTTTTAATCAAATGAATCATTATCCGATCGAGAAAAGATTGGATATTACGTAAAACTGCTAGTTTACTCATTCCTTCCAACTCATCAACAAGTGCCAAAGCATCTTCGTAACGACCTTCAAGGATGCTATTTCTTAAATCTGTGAGTTCCTGCGTCATAAAAACCTAGCCTAACTCTTGAACGAAATCATACAAAAGATGCGCCATTTCTAATTTAGAACATGGGGGAATTTCTACTTGTCTACCTTGAGAATCTAATAAAATTGCTTGGTTGTTATCACTGGCAAAACCACTGTTTAATTTATCAATGGGATTAGCTGCGATCGCATCCAGTTTTTTCCGCTTTAACTTCTCCAATGCAGGTGTTACAATATCCCCAGTTTGAGCCGCAAAACCAATTAACTTTTGATGAGGTTGTTTTAAATTACCTAACTGGGCAACAATATCAGGCACAAACTCCAAATCTAAAGAAGTAGGAAGAGATTTTTTCGGTAACTTTTCACTGGCATAATTAGCAGGTTTCACATCTGCCACCGCTGCTGACATAATAATTAAATCAGCACTAGGAAAAGAGTCTAACATTGCCTTTTGCATTTCGGCGGCGCTAGTCACTCCCACGCTTTTTACACCTAATGGAATTTCCCCATTTATTGGTGCGTGAACTAACGTAACTGATCCACCTCGATGCAACGCTGCTGTTGCTAAAGCTAATCCCATTTTGCCAGTCGAAGGATTCCCAATAAATCGCACTGGATCTAAAAATTCTCTCGTTCCACCAGCACTAATTAAAACTCGTTTTCCGGTTAAATCTTTCTTGCCTTTAGTGTGTAATAAACTTTTAATATATGCGATAATTTCTGAAGGTTCAGCCATGCGACCGTAACCAATGCGATCGCAAGCTAAAATCCCCGCCCCTGGCCCTACACTATGATATCTTTGGTTTAGAAAAATCTCTTGCCAATTGCGCTGCACTGTCAACTGTTCCCACATATCCGTGTTCATTGCAGGCGCTAACAAAATTGGACAAATAGAAGCCAACACAGTATTAGTTAATAAATTATCAGCAAAGCCATGAGCGAGTTTTGCTAAACTATTCGCAGTCAAAGGCGCAATAACAAAAACATCCGCCCATTCACCTATTTCAATATGTAGCGGACGACCATGATTTGATTGCCAAAAATCTCGATCTGTAAAAGCGGGATTTCGAGAAAGAGTAGCTAGGGTCAAGGGTGTGATAAATTCACAAGCCGCAGCAGTTAAAATAACCTTTACCTCGACCCCTGATTTTGCCAATGCAGAAACTACTTCGCAGACTTTATAAGCAGCAATTCCACCGCCAATGCCAATCAGAACCTTTGCCATTTTAGATTGAGGAATTTAGATGTCAGTAGAAAGGCGTAAATAAATAGAAGTATGTCAGGAATAGTAAACTTAACTAAAACCCTCTTCCCTTCTGCCTTCTACCCTCTGCCTTTCTTTCTCAGGCTTCATCATAAGCTTCCATATCTAACAGATGAATGTAAGGTTCAATTAACTCTGGACGCTGAAAGGCGATCGCCCTTAGCAGATGCCAATCATCCAGTCCTTCAAACACATTAATGTAATCATCCTGCTCTAAACGTGCCGCTAATTCAGCTACATCTGCTGGAGTCATAGCAGCTATATCGCGCTTCACAATGCTTGCTGTTGTCATCTCTCGGCACCTCCCGTCCCAGCGTAGAGTCAATCAATCTTAGATTTTAGATTTTAGATTTCGGATTTCGGACTGATTAGATCACTTAAGGGTGAACCATATAGTCACAACAATCTGCAATCTGCAACCTTCCCTCTAAAAAATTGGTCAACTGGTGAAAATACAGTTACCGCTACTATCTTACCCTTACCTCAGTATGCGTAAATAATTACCAATTATTTGCAATAAGGCGCAGATACCTTTTTCCTCAAGCTTTAGAGCTTTCCACAGACATCACCTGCAACACAAAACTTCGCATTAAGTTAAGGACTGCTGGTATAACTTCATGCGCCATATTAAACTCTTGATACTGCACCGCTACCCCTAAATTCGTTAATGTATCCCTGGCATTTTGACCAGCAGTTATAGGAACAATTGAATCCTTTGTCCCGTGAACAATCAAGGTTGGCGGAAAAGCATCAGGTTTTATTCCCTGAGTAATCGGATGCAAATAGCCACTGAGACTAACTAAACCAGCTAACGGTAATTTTAATCCCACATCCAGCGTCATCGCCCCGCCCTGGGAAAATCCACTTAAAATAGTGCGCGACAAGGGAACACCAGTTTCACTCTCCAAAGCAGAAAGCCAATCTGTGAGAAGTTGGCGACTCTCTTGTATACCCTCATTTCGCTGAAAGTCGTACCAAGCCCTTCCCACTGATGAATAAGGGTGGGGAAAGGGGGCATTAGGAAAGAGAAACTGATAATCCGGTAAGTTCAAAAAAGGTGCTAAGTCAGCTAAATCTTCTGCATTGGCACCCCAGCCATGCAAAGCGACAATCACCCCAGTCGGCGCTTGTCCGGTTGTTGGTGGAATGGAAATTACTTGAAGAGACAGAAGTTTGCTCCTAAATTCAGACTAACGCCTTTGATTTTAGACCAAGAATTTTCACTACATCTTGCATCAGCAGAGGTAAATTAAAAATTTTACTTATAAAAATTGAGGGGTTTTAAGTGAAAGGTTTAGGCGATCGAATATTTTTATTTTTACAATATTATTAAATCAATCTTAAGGAACTCACTTACGTAAATTCACTTAACCCAGACTTTTATGAAGATTCAGTGAAGTTTCTTGATGTAATGTATCTTTCTGAATATTTTTTTGTAAAATTGACCGTAGAAATACGATGAACTAGCCAGTGAAGCCTCTTTCCTGTAGTGAAATTATACGGATTTCACTAGTCAGTATTACTTATCAGTTTCAGGTGGTAAATCTACTAATGATTGCTGAAGCAATATATGTCTTACAGCAATATATTGCGATGATTTCTTTAATGGGAATTTCTAGAAAATTAAACATATTTTCCTTAGACTTCTCAATTTATTTGGGTAGTTTCTTATATCTATTGCTGATATTCTTGTTTCAATTTATCTTTACCTTTCGTTTCCAATGGAGTTCGGTGGATGCAAGTACCAAAAATTGACTTAATTCCCTTACGTGCTGCTATTTGTTCAGACGTACCATCAGATTTGGATGTTCTAATTAGAATTATCCCGCCTGCACCTGAAAAAGACTTACAAAGACCACCTTTAAACTTATGCTTAGTAATCGATCGCTCTAGTTCCATGAAAGGGAGAAAAATCGATTATGTGAAAAGAGCAGCTTGTTATGCAGTACAGCAACTTTTAATTACCGATCGCGTGAGTGTAGTAGTATTCGATCGCGCAGTTTGTACCCTAGTAGATAGTACATTTGCCGTTGACAAAGCTAATATTATTCATCAAATTCAACAAATTCAACCAGGATATGGAACTGCTCTACACGCAGGTTGGCAAGCCGGAGCAATCCAAGTTATTAAACATCTTAACTCCCAACATTTAAACCGAGTAATTTTACTTTCAGATGGCTTTAGCAGCATTGGCGAAAACAATCCTTATGTCATCGCTACAGATGTTTATGGTTTAGCACAACATGGCGTAAGTACAACTACAATGGGTGTCGGTAATCATTATGATGAAGACTTACTCACCTCAATGGGAAAACGCGGAAATGGTGGCTACTATTACATCCAATCTCCCGAAAAATTGCCCATTATTTTCCGCACTGAATTACAAGATTTAATGGCAACAGTAGGACATACTGTTAGTTTAGCGATCGATCCGCAAGGAGCCGTAGAAATTGAAGACGTACTTAACGATTTAGAAACAGATCAAAGAGGCAGATTTCAGTTACCAAATTTAATTATGGGTAATCCAATGGAAGTGGTGGTAAAATTGCAAGTTCCACCAGTACCACAAACTACAGACTTGTGCTATTTCCGCTTAAATTGGAAAAATCCCAAAGAGGAAGAACTGCAAAAAGTTTGGACAAGTCTGCGCTTACCTGTAATTAATTCAGCATCAATAAGTGAATTTCCTCCCCATTTAGAAGTCCAACAAAGAACATTATTAATGATGGTAGCTAGGGCGAAAAAAGAAGCAGTACGCCATCTCGATCGCGGCGATTACGACAAAGCAAGTAAACTACTCAAAAATGCTAGATCACTAGTATTAAACGCCCCTCAATCACCATTACTAGATAAAGAAGCTCAAGCATTAGCTAACTTGGATGCAGACTTACAAGCAAGGCAATTATTAAAGTTACGCAAACAAGCAAGCTTAGAAACTTATGACATTACCTTAACAAATCCCCGCATCTTAGACGACATTTTCTAACATTTAATAAATTAATAACTTTCTAATTCCCGGTTATCAGGTAAGATCGCTAATGGTCAATCAGCGATAGGAAAATTTAAGGTCATGGCGCGTCTAGCACTGCTGAGTACCTCTGATAAAACGGGATTAGTAGACTTTGCTCGAATTCTTGTCGAAGAATTTCAATTTGATTTAATCAGCAGTGGCGGAACCGCTGTTACTTTAAAAGAAGCAGGTTTACCAGTCACAAAAGTTTCTGACTATACAGGTTTTCCCGAAATTTTAGGGGGAAGAGTCAAAACTCTCCACCCTCGAATTCATGGAGGTATTTTAGCTAGAAAAGATTTACCAGAAGATATTAACGATTTAGAAACTCACCAAATTCGCCCCATAGATTTGGTAGTAGTCAACCTTTATCCTTTTGAACAAACTATTGCCAAACCTAATGTAACTTTAGCAGAAGCAGTGGAACAAATCGATATTGGTGGCCCTGCAATGATTCGCGCCGCCGCGAAAAACTTTGCTCATTTAACAGTATTATCGAATCCCGATCAATACCACAATTATGTAGAAGAATTGCGGCAAAATGGAGAACCAAGTTTTGCTTTTCGTCAAGCTTGTGCATTAGCAGCATTTAGACATACTTCTACTTACGATTTAGCTATTTCTAATTATTTAGCAACTGATGATTCATTTTTTAATGTTTCAGGAAAACAGTTGCAACCCCTCCGTTACGGGGAAAATCCTCATCAACCAGCTGCATGGTATCAAACAGGAACCGTTGCTACTGGTTGGACATTTGCTACTAAATTACAAGGTAAAGAATTAAGTTACAACAATTTAGTAGATTTGGAAGCTGCTAGAAGAATTATTGCTGAATTTAGCGACACCCCCGCCGCCGCAATTTTAAAACATACTAATCCCTGCGGTGTAGCTTTAGGTAATAGTTTAGCTGAAGCTTATGAAAAGGCTTTTAATGCTGATGCTACTTCGGCATTTGGCGGAATTGTAGCTTTAAATCAACCAATTGATGCAGCTACAGCGACAGCTTTAACCAAAACATTTTTAGAATGTATAGTTGCGCCAAGTTGTGAACCAGCAGCACAGGAAATATTAGCAGCAAAATCTAATTTGCGCGTGTTAACTTTAGCAGATTTGAAAACAGGGCCAAAACAAACAATTAAGGTAATAGCTGGTGGTTTGTTGGTGCAAAATTCCGATGATGCTCAAGAAAATACTAGTGAATGGAAAGTGGTGACAGACAAGCAACCAACTCCTGAAGAATTGGCAGAATTATTGTTTGCTTGGAAGGTTTGTAAGCACGTTAAATCTAATGCTATTGTAGTCACAAAAGACCGCACTACTCTTGGTGTTGGTGCAGGTCAAATGAATCGCGTAGGTTCGGTTAAAATAGCTTTAGAACAAGCCGGAGAAAAAGCCCAAAATGGTTTCTTAGCTAGTGATGGTTTCTTCCCCTTTGATGATTCCGTAAGAACCGCAGCAGCAGCGGGAATTAAGGCGATCGTTCAACCTGGTGGAAGTCTCCGCGATAATGATTCGATAAAAGCTGCTAATGAATTAGGTATAGTCATGGTATTGACAGGTATCCGTCATTTTCTCCATTAGCACTACTAGAAGAAGGCACAAGGCACAAGGCACAAGGCACAAGGCAGAAGTAAAAATTCTCCTTGTCCCCTTGTCCCCTTGTCC
>NZ_JADEWG010000139.1 GCF_015207735.1 [Phormidium] sp. LEGE 05292 | reverse complement strand
GGGAGAGGGCGGGCGCGAACGTCAGTCATCAACTCCAACTCAAGAAGAAAACACTCAACAAAAAGGTCAGCGATGATGGAAAATGTCAAAACATCTGGGTTTAGCCTGAGTGCTACTTCTATTCGTCAGCATATTGGTACTTTAATGCTGACTTTAACAGTTTTGGTAATGGGAGTTTTCTTTTTTACCCAACTGCAAGTTGATTTGTTGCCTTCTATCACCTATCCTCGCATTGGTGTACGACTGGACGCGCCCGGAGTTTCGCCAGAAGTAGCGATCGACGAAATTACTAGACCTTTGGAAGAAGCTTTAAGTGCTACCGAAGGAGTAGTGCAAGTTTATTCCCAAACTCGCGAAGGTCAAGTAAGTTTAGATTTGTACTTTGAACCTGGGGGAAATATTGACCAAGCATTAAATGATGCAACTGCTGCATTTAACCGTGCTAGGGGTAGATTACCAGAAATTATCGAAGATCCGCGCTTATTTAAAGTTGACCCTTCTCAATTGCCAGTTTATGAATTTGCTTTGCAATCTCCATCTTTAAAAGATGTTGATTTGCGGGTGTTTGCTGATGAAGAATTATCCCGTGAATTGAATGTGGTTTCTGGGGTTGCATCAGTGGATGTAGCGGGAGGAGTTCAAGAAGAAGTTAGAGTAAAAATTGATTTGAAACGTTTACAAGCATTAGGTGTCAGTTTAACTGATGTTTTAAATGGTTTAGAAGAACGCAATCAAGATGTTTCTGGTGGAAGATTACGCGGCGAAGATTCGGAACCTTTAACTCGAACAGTTGGAAGGTTTCGCGATGCAGAAGAAATTAGAAATTTGTCTTTTTTAGTGAGAACTCCGGGAACAAGTGCAACATCTACTATTTCCAATCGTCGGGTTTATCTACGCGAGTTTGCCGAAGTTATTGATGGAACTGAAGAACAAAGAATATTTGTCTTTTTAAATGGTGAACCTGCTGTTAAAGTTAGCGTGACTAAACAACCTGATGCTAATACTATTGCTGTTGTGGATGGGGTAAAAAAACGCATATCTGAGCTACGAAAATCTGGTTTAGTTCCTGAAGATATGCAAATAGTGGCGACTTTGGATGAGTCGAGATTTATTAATAATTCGATTTCTAACGTTACAAGTTCGGGGTTGATTGGTGCAGGGTTAGCTGCGATCGCAGTTTTGCTATTTTTAGGTTCCTTGCGGCAAACTTTAATTATCGTTATAGCGATTCCTTTAGCTACGATCGCGGCAATTATTTTAATGCAATTATTTGGGCTTTCGATTAACGTTTTCAGTTTAGGGGGTTTGGCGCTGGGTGTGGGTATTGTGGTGGATAACTCGATCGTTATGATGGAGACAATTGCCGAAGGTGCTGGGTTAACTCCCGGAAAAGATTCTCGCACTCGCTTGGGTTCCAAACAGTTAATTGAAAGCGCAGTTAGTAGTAGTCAAAGTGTAGAATCCGCCTTACTTGCTTCCACAACTACTAACTTAGTTTCGGTTTTACCATTTTTGTTAATTGGTGGTTTCTTTTCTCTACTTTTTAGCGAATTAATTCTGACAATTAGTTTTTCTGTCGCCGCTTCGCTTTTAGTCGCTTTAACAATTGTTCCAGTGATCTGTTCGCGACTGTTAGCTATACGTTGGACAAGCGGAGTTAGTAATTTTTGGCTGTTGCGAAAGTTCAATGAAAGATTTGAAGCTTCGATGGGCAGTTATGGGAGATTTTTAGCTTTTGTGTTGCGGTTTCGGGTGTTAATAATTCTGGCAGCTTTCCTATTTTTAGGCGGCGGTAGTTGGTGGATGGCAGGACAAATTCCCCAAGAAATTTTGCCCAGAATTAATACTGGTCAAGCGAATTTGTTTGCACAATTTCCCCCAGGCACAACTGTAGAAACTAACAAAAAATTAATGACAGTTGTTGATGAAATTCTTCGCAAACAACCAGAGACTGAATTTGTATTTACTACTGCGGGTGGTTCACTTTTTGGTAGTAATACTAATGCTAATCCAGTCCGTAGTAGTAGTACAATTACCCTCAAACCTGGTACAGATGTCCCAGCATTTGTGCAAAGAGTTACTAGGGAGTTTGAAAAGCTGAATTTAGCCGGAATTCGTTTGCGAGTGAATCCTGGTCAAGTGCGCGGTATTATTTTAAGTAATTCACCTGTGAGAGGTGCAGAAGTTGATATTATTCTGCAAGGTGAAGATGAGCGAACTTTGCAACGCGCGGGAAGACAAGTATTAGCAGCAATGGATGAAAAAGTTACTTTAGCACAGTTTCGTCCTGATGCAGACGATCGCCAACCGGAAATTCAAATTCGCCCTGATTGGGAAAGAGTTGCTAGTTTAGGATTAAATACTAAGTCAATTGGTGATACGATTCAAACTGCGATCGAAGGTTCTACGCCAACACAATTACAAAGGGGCAATCGTTTAGTCGATGTACGAGTACAATTAGATCGAGAGTCTGTACAACGCGCTTCTCAAATAGAACAAATACCCCTATTTGTTAACAATAATGCCTTAATTCGTTTGGGTGATGTAGCGAAAATTCAAGAAGGACAAGCACCCGGAGAAATTCAACGTATTAACCAAAGACAAGTTTTCATTATTGCTGGAAGTTTGAACAAAGGCGCTAGTTTAAGTGAAGCTTTAAAACAAGTAGATAGCGTTTTAGCTGAAACTAAATTACCTGAAGGTGTTTCGATTTTACCTAGTTCCAACGCCGAAACAAATAGACAGTTACAAAATTCCTTAAAGATTTTGGGAAGTTTAGCAGCTTTCTTAGTATTTGTAGTCATGGCGGTGCAATACAATTCCTTGATCGATCCGTTAGTAATTATGTTGACTGTACCGTTAGCTTTGGCGGGGGGAATTTTTGGGCTGTATATTACGAAAACTGCGATCGGTGCTACGGTTTTAGTTGGTGCAGTATTATTGGTGGGAATTGTCGTCAATAATGCGATTATTATGGTGGAAATGGCGAATCAAATTCGAGATCAAGAAGGGATCGATCGCACCACCGCCATTTTAAAAGCTGCACCCCAACGTTTGCGACCAATTTTAATGACAACTATTACCACTGTTTTGGGTTTATTCCCCTTAGCTTTGGGAATGGGTGAAGGGTCGGAATTTTTGCAACCTTTGGGTGTAGTTGTGTTTTCTGGGTTGTCATTAGCAACGGTGTTAACTTTGTTTATTATTCCCTGTTTTTACACATTGCTGCATGATTTCCCCTTCGGGAAAAGGTTGTTTGGGTAAGTAAATCTAATATTTAATCCAGACAAATCGGCTTACTCAAGCTGCCGGGGATCTTCTAATGGAGGATGCCAACCAGCCTGAACCCATAGGGCACGGGCTTCTTGGATAGAACGTTCTCCTCTGTAACGTTCATGATTGAGGTCAAGGCGCTCACAAGTGGCTCGACCGATGGGAGTTATACCAACAATCTTTATACCGTCTGCATTCCAGATGAAGTGGTCAGGCCAACTCTGTTGACGGGGATTAAATAAGGGTAGAACTGCTGAGGTTTCCACATCCCGACCCACTATGAAGTTATAACGACGCTGGTTACAACGACTGCAAGCCAGAGCTAAGTTATCAGAATTGTCAGAGTCACCCAAAGAACGTGGCTGAATGCGATCGATAGTGAAGCGAGAAGTGCTAATTTTCTCTGGAGAATGGCAATATTCACACAGGTAGTCTGCACGTTTCCGCACTAATTGCTTCGTCAATTCATTAATAGTCATTGCTGGGCAACCAAGAGAGAATTGAGGTAGGTAAAGATGCGGTCTAGTTCTCCTATAGCATTGAGTTCTGCCTCCTCTTCTGGGGTTAGCGAACCTGTCTTGTTTTTTTCTAACAAATTTCGAGGTGAGATTGTAATTCCTCGGTAAATTTGAATAGTCGAAGGTTATCAACCTTCTCAACTTTAATGCCTGTTTCCAACAAAGATTGTGGGCTAATTACTACTTGGATCATAATTTTGTGGCTCTTACATAAAGGACTAGCTTCATCCTAAATAGTTTTGGGTATGTATTGTGGCTTATATACATTAATTCTTTAGTCTCTTTCTTGTAAAGCTTTCAAATCTTCCTGAAATTCAGGTTAATAGTGTAAATGAGAAACTTTCCTACTATTAATTAGGTAATTATTCAGAACTCAACGTCAAAATTGCCGAGTGAAATTTCCTAAGCCTTTTGCTACAATGCTTTGGGTTGATTTTGTTGAGTAATTAAATACTAGAACCCCTATAAAAAAATACTAGCACCCTATACAAAAAATACTAGCACCCCCACCCCAAGAAAAATTTTAAGTGCTGGTTGAGGGGAATTTAGAAGCTTTGAGTAGCAGCTTAATTAGTCTAATAAGTTTGATCCGTCACGGTGCAAAACTAGAAAAAATAGTCGTCTGATATAAACCAAATATCAGGAGACAAACACGCACTAATTATTCTACTTCAACAGGAGCAAAACTCATGGCGGTTCTAACAGCAAGAACTTTTGGCGGAAAAACTTGGACACCTCAATTCATTCAGGATATTAAAATTGCTACTTGTTTGGGATGTGGCAGATGCTTTAAGGCTTGTGGACGTGGGGTGATGGAGTTAAAACCAGTCAATGAACATGGCGAGTTTATCGAAGATGAGGATGAAGAAGAAAGCCTTCGCAAGGTAATGACTGTCGCCAATGCTGATAATTGTATTGGTTGTGAAGCTTGTATCAGAGTTTGTCCCAAAAATTGCCACGTTCATGCCCCACTAGATCTGAATTAAGCTTTTCTAATTTACCGTTAAATTCGATACATTTCGGGTAAATTTTGACAGCTGAATCAGGAGTTATTTGTTCAGGAATTGTCGCTTTGTCACTGCGGATACTAAAACACAAAAATTGAGCGACAATTCTCCTTCCTGTTTGTGCCAATTTAGGTAGGATTACTTGCTGCCCTTAAGAAATAGTTACGAATGAGACAGCGATCGCGGATTGCCCTTAGCTTAAATAGGAGTAGGAAACAAGTGCTAAATGGTAGAAATTTCTCCGTTTACACAGGCGACTACTATACCTTAAGGGTGAGAGTCGCCCAAGTCAAGGAAAAATATCTATGAAACAAATTCCCGTTTCACTCTTAACCTTAGTAGCAGGGGTTGTAATTGCATTTTTTAGCCTTTGGGTTGGACAAAACCATCATTTGTTACCAGAACAAGCTTCGGAACAAGCGCCTTTAGTAGATGGTTTCTTCAACGTCATGGTGACGATCGCAACAGCCTTGTTTATTGTGGTTCAAGGTGCAATTTTAATTTTTGCGATCAAGTATCGGAAACCGAAAGATGATGATAGCGATGGTTTGCCGATCGAAGGTAACTTCTCTGTAGAAATCTTTTGGACTGCGATTCCGGCGCTAATTGTGATTGGCTTAGGGATTTATAGTGTCGAAGTTTACCGAGCAATGGGCGGATTCGATCCGGCAGGTTATGAGATGATAGCCCATCATCATGGTGCATCATCTGCGATCGCGAAAATGCCGGGAAGCGCAATGGCTGCACCCATAATCGCTGATTCAGAAGGCACGATCTCCGAAACAGCCTCAGCACCCGTAGAGAAAAAATACGGCATTGGTGCGACACCAGAAGAAGAAGGAAAAGCAGCTAGTTTGGTGGTAGATGTCACCGCTATGCAGTATGCCTGGATCTTCAATTATCCCGACAGCGGAGTTACTAGCGGAGAATTGCACGTTCCAGTTGGCAAAGATGTGCTACTTAACATTACTGCTGTTGATGTCATCCATTCATTTTGGGTACCACAATTTCGCCTCAAACAAGATGCAATTCCCGGACAACCAACACAGTTAAGGTTTGTCGCTATAAAAGAAGGAGATTTCCCGATCGTTTGTACAGAATTGTGCGGTAGTTATCACGGTGGAATGAGAGCAAGAGCCATTGTTGAAACACCGGAAAAATTTGACAGTTGGATAACAGAAAATCAGGTAGCACAGCAACAAGAATCAATTCAAACTGTTGCCACTAACCCCACTGATTTACCAACTTCTGAGTTTCTTGCGCCATACACTAAAGAAATGGGAATTGATGCTCATTCTTTAACTCATTTACACCCAGGCGCAATAGTTTCCTCCATGAGTAATTAAAATTTCTGACTAAATTTGTCATTGGTCATTGGTAAAAGACAAAGGACAAATGACGAAACAATTAGTCAGAAAATTTTCTTATAAGAGGCTGATTTTAACAGACGAAAAACGGTTTATGGCACAAGCACAACTTCCCTTAAATACTCCACCAGGTATGTCAGGTGATTCGGCAAAGGAACACCCAAAAGCTTGGAAATGGTATGACTATTTCACATTCAATATCGATCACAAAGTCATCGGCATTCAATATTTGGTAACGGCATTTTTCTTTTACCTAATTGGTGGTTTGATGGCGATGGCAATGCGTGCGGAATTGCTAACACCTGATTCAGATTTTCTTGACCCTACTCTCTACAATGCTTTTTTAACAAATCACGGGACATTTATGATTTTCCTGTGGATTGTACCAGCAGCGATCGGGGGTTTTGGTAATTTTCTAGTACCTTTAATGGTAGGTGCTAGAGATATGGCTTTTCCCAAGTTAAATGCGATCGCATTTTGGTTAAATCCACCAGCAGGCGCAATTTTACTAGCTAGTTTCTTTTTCGGCGGTTCCCAAACAGGTTGGACTGCTTACCCACCATTGAGTTTAATTACTAATAACATCGGTCAATCGATGTGGATTCTCAGCATTGTTTTGGTGGGAACTTCTTCGATTTTAGGTTCGGTGAACTTTGTGATCACCATCCTATTTATGCGCGTACCAAGTATGCAGCTTACCCAAGTTCCTTTATTTTGTTGGGCGATGTTGGCAACTTCGGTATTAGCACTTTTCTCAACTCCAGTATTAGCAGCAGGGTTGGTATTACTGCTGTTTGATATCAACTTTGGCACGTCATTTTTTAAACCTGATGCCGGGGGAAATGTAATTATTTACCAACATTTATTCTGGTTTTATTCTCACCCCGCAGTTTACTTGATGATTTTGCCGATTTTCGGCATTATGTCGGAAATAATTCCCGTACACGCCAAAAAACCCATTTTTGGTTATAAGGCGATCGCATATTCCAGTTTAGCAATTTGTTTCGTTGGTTTATTCGTCTGGGTACACCATATGTTTACCAGCGGTACACCCCCTTGGATGCGGATGTTTTTTACCATCTCAACTTTAATTGTTGCTGTACCTACCGGAGTGAAAATTTTCGGTTGGGTAGCTACACTTTGGGGCGGTAAAATTCGCTATACAACTGCAATGTTATTCGCCATTGGTTTATTATCAATGTTCGTCATTGGTGGCATCAGTGGCGTGACTTTGGGAACAGCACCTTTTGACCTTCACGTACACGATACTTACTATGTTGTGGGACATTTTCATTACGTTTTGTTTGGTGGTTCTGTTTTTGGTATTTACGCGGGAATCTATCATTGGTTCCCGAAAATGACCGGAAGAATGTTGAATGAAACTTGGGGAAAAGTTCACTTCATTCTTACTTTCATCGGCACTCATTTAACATTTCTACCAATGCACGAATTGGGATTACAAGGAATGCCTCGTCGCGTTGCCATGTATGACCCCCAATTTATTAGTTTGAACCAGATTTGCACCTTTGGTTCCATACTTTTAGGAATCTCGGTAATCCCCTTCTTTTTCAATGCTCTTTGGAGTTGGATGTATGGGGAAAAAGCTAGTGATAATCCTTGGGATGGACTCAGTTTAGAATGGACTACTAGTTCACCACCACTAATCGAAAATTGGGAAGTTTTACCCGTAGTAACTCACGGCCCTTACGATTATGGTATGAATGGTCGTAGTGCTACAACTGATAAAGCACCCAGCGAATCTGTAAGTTAATTTTAATTAGTGGTTTGTGTTTAAGTGTTTTTGATCCCCCTAAATCCCCCTTAAAAAGGGGGACTTTGAAACCCTTTAATACCAAATCCTTGAAATAACTACAAACCACTGATAATTGGTAGGAGGTAAAATGCAAGGCGCAATTGAAACATCAGAAACTATTCTCAATTCTTCTGTCGATCCAGCAGCAACAAAAGAAGTTGCCCATCATGAAGGACATCCCGATTTAAGGGTGTGGGGTTTGTTGACTTTTTTAGCTTCTGAATCTTTAATGTTTGGAGGTTTTTTTGCCTCTTATTTAATTTATCGTGGTGGCGCAGCAAATTGGCCGCCCGAAGGTACAGAAGTTGAGTTACTAGTACCCGCAATTAATACTTTCATTCTGGTTTCTAGCAGTTTCGTTATTCATTTAGGCGATACGGCAATTAAAAAGAATAATCTCAACGGAATGCGACTTTGGTATGCTGTGACTGCTTTGATGGGGGCAACTTTCTTGGGTGGTCAGGTTTATGAATACCTAACTTTAGGTTATGGTCTGACTACTAATATTTTTTCTAATTGCTTTTACTTAATGACAGGTTTTCACGGTTTGCACGTTTTCGTGGGACTGTTGTTAATTTTAGGTGTGCTGTGGCGTTCTCGTCGTTCAGGACATTATTCTGCTACTAAGCACGTTGGTATCGAAATGGCAGAAATTTATTGGCACTTTGTCGATATCATCTGGATTATTTTGTTTACTTTGCTCTACATTTTGACAATGTTCTAAGCAACTTTGTAGGGTGCGTGAGTCAAGGTTCGTTGTAAGGACTTTAGTCCTTTTCTTGAGAAATATACGACTAAAGTCGCTACAACAGACCGTTCGTTGTGAACACTTCAGTGTTCCCTTTGATTCAGGAATATACGACTAAAGTCGCTACAACAGACCACGCACCCTGCCTCTAACTTTCTCAATTAGGTCTTAGGTTATGCAAGTTACAGATAGAAGTTTTTCTTGGTACGATGTTCCCGCCGAAGTTAAAGATTTGTTGGTGCTGGCGGCGAAAAATTGGGATAATACAACGGAGTCTGAAAAGTATATAAATGAAGCTTTAGCAAAAACTACTGATACGGAAGTTTTAGTCACTGCTTATCGTTATTTTGTTTATAAATATAAGTATCCGCAAGCTTTACAAGTAGTGGAAAAGGTAATTAATAATATAAAAGATGCGGAAAAGTTTCCTGATGATTGGGAAGAGTTGAAACCTATATTATTAAGTCGATCGCAAGACCCCCAAGTTAGACTATTTCTTAATGCTTATGCTGCTTCGGGTTTTGTTTTGGCAAAAATGGGGGAACTGGAAAAGGCGAAAGAAGCGACAGCGCGAGTTAAAGAAGTTGATGCTAAAAATGAATTTGGCGCATCAATTATTTTAGATATTTTGACTCGTCCGCCTGAAGAGGAGGAAGATTAGGGCTTGTTTTCAAATTCAGATCCCCCTAAATCCCCCTTAAAAAGGGGGACTTTGAGTTTCTTGCTTCCCCCTTTTAACGGAATTCAGATCCCCCTAAATCCCCCTTAAAAAGGGGGACTTTGAGTTTCTTGCTCTCCCCTTTTTAAGGGGGGCTGGGGGGGATCTAAGGGCTGGAAAATACACACTAGGAAATCTGTTAATTTAATCCTTGCGATCGCTTTAAATAAACCCGTTGAGGAGAACCGAGCAGTATTGACAAAAAAAACTATCAAATTGGGAATTTGATAGAAAAAAAATTAATGATTGGGTGATTGAAACAAAACCTAATGAAGAAAAACAAAAGGAAAAAGTTTATAATACCCAGTCCGTTCGTAGTGACGACTTTAGTCGTACATTCCTCCCATAAAAGGACTAAAGTCCTCACAACGAACCAGAGATATGGTGTACTTCTTCCTTTTGCGTATCACTAATTCCGCTCAGTTTCCAGTAATAGGATGTGAAGGTTAGCCAACTCTTTACTGTTTTGAAACTGAGGGATTAGTTTTTAATTAACTGCTACTGCTTGTGGTTCTTGGTATTGTTCTCTGGCAGATTTTTCTGGTTTTGGTGCGCCATAAAATATTGCTTCTGCTTCAATGTCATCTACTAAATCCCAAGCTTCTACAGCTTGTTCAGAGTCAGCACCAAAGTTGGCGGTAGCAGCACGAGCATTGGAGATAGCTTTTTGTAGTTGTTGTTCTAAATATTCTAGTTTTGGTTGTTCAATGAAATCGCCTTTATTCAGGATATCAGTGACAGAAATTATGCCTATTAAATCACCTTGAATTACAGGAGCACGCCATACGCCAGTATTAGCAAATAACCGGGCTACATATTCAATACCAAGGTCAGGATTGACTACGATGCAAGGCTTGCTCATTATTTCACAAACCTGCACTTGTTTTGGATCTTTTCCATAAGCGACAACTTTGGCTATTACATCAGTTTCAGTGACTATACCATAAGCATCTTCTTCATTACGAGTTTCCACAATTAACGCCCGTAATTCTTTTAGTCTCATTAGCCTAACTGCTTGCGCTACTGTTGCAGAACCGCGAATAGTTGCCACGTCTTGGGTCATAATATCTTTAGCTTTCATGATCACCGCTCCATAAATTAGGTTGGCGAGCAAAAGAATTTTTGCTCAATTACTGAGATTGTTACAAAATTGTCAACTTGCCTGAAAAGATTCGATATGATAGTAATAGGAACTTTACTTTTTGTTCAGCCCCTTCAGGCAACTTGGGTTTAGCCAGGTAACTGATGATTAGGGCTGTTTTTTTTTTGGAAGAATTACGCTTGTTTTGCTGTCTAATTTTAGAGTAACTCTCTTTTTAGTTCCCATCTCAGAACTGAAAAGAGTTCGTATTTCTTCCTCAATTTTTTACTCTTCAGGGCTTGGGTTTAGATTTTTGAATAAAATCTAGCCCACTGATATATTACCAGCAATTTATCTGTAGTGCGCGATTTTATAGTTTAAAGTTTTAAATGTTACAGAATAAGAATAGTTAGCCAAATAAAAAGTGATTTATGAACTATTTTATAAAATATTTATAATTTAAAAATACTCAAAAATACTAGTACCCCTACTAATATTTTTGAGTAAAATTAGCTTGTTCATTGACAAATAGAATAGTTACGATCGCTATAAACAAACTAACTACAGATTTTTTTTATATTTCACGAATGGGATTATTGTCAGCAATTCTTGTTAAAAAAGCCTCAATAAATAAAAAACATTGATAATCTTTTTTTAAGCGTCTGAAAGCCGCACTACAATTCAACTGTAGCAAATCTAATTTAATCTTTAAGTCAACAGCGAGGATTTCCGAGAAATATTAAAGCAATTTTTCTGATTGTCAAATTATACACTTTATGTATTAACGCAAGTTGCTAGTTATAAAATTGAAACTGGTAGTAGGAATCCCATTACCCATTACCTACTACCGATTACCAATTACTCTGACATCAGAATCAATCTCAGTGGATGTAGATGAACTTGCCAAGGGAAGGGAAGGTCTTTTAATTTTGCCCATTTTTCTTTGAAAACTTCGGCTTGTAAGTGGTAATCTTGGGGGCTGTTGGGAGGAGAATTTAGTTTGAGAAAAAGTGTCATTCGGTGCTGGGTTTCGCTGGTGTGGGCTAACCAACAGGGGAAAGTATTTTCTGATTTTTCTTGGTTAGAATCTTGAGGAAAGGTAATTTGGTGGGCGCGAATTCCCACAAAAGCTAGGGGTTCGGGAATTGGTTCAATTACTTTTAAGGTGCAGCCCCAATCAATTGCTTGGATTTCTTGGGAAGTTTGAGCGACGGCGCGAGAAAAGTTTTTACATCCAGTAATTTGGGCGGCGCGGAAAGTTCCGGGATGTTCAAAGATGTTTTGTTTGCTATCAGATGCGATCGCTTTTCCTCGATCGATCACCAACAAATTTTCACACACTCGGTAAGCTTCTTCTAAATTATGGGAAACCATTAAAGTAACGCCGGGATATTCCTGCAAAACTAACCTTAATTGTTCTTCTAATTGAGCGCGTAAATAAGTATCAAGGGCGGAGAATGGCTCATCTAATAATAATACTTCGGGATTGCTGGCTAAGGCTCTGGCTAATGCGACTCTTTGTTGTTCGCCACCGGAAAGTTGACGGGGATAGCGATCGCTAAATCCCTCTAATCTCACTTTCGCCAATTGCGCGTTTACTAATTCTTTAATTCTAGTTTTAGGTGTAACTTTGGGTAAACCAAAAGCGATATTTTGGGCGACTGTTAAATGGGGGAATAAAGCGTAATTTTGGAATAGGAAACCAACTTGGCGATCGCGACTTGGGACATTAATCTTTTTTTTCGCATCAAACAACACTTTCCCATTGATAACTATTCGTCCGCGATCGGGTGTTACCATTCCAGCGATACAGCGCAGAATCATACTTTTACCTGCACCGGAAGCACCTAATAAACCTAAAGGGCGATCGCTACTACTAAAACTCACATCTAAAGTAAAATCAGCTAATCTTTTTTGAATATCTACAAATAAACCAGAGTTTTTGGTAGTTGGTAGTTGGTAGTTGGTAGTTGGGGTTACTTCTCTGGATTGATTAATTGTGGTTGTTTTTAACTTTTGTCCTCTTTTTTGTTGCCAAAAATTTACTGAAGTAATCGCAGAAAAAGAAATGGCGATAATTGTTAAAACCCAAATCCAAGCTTCTTGGTTTGCTCCTGCTTCTACAGAGAAATAAATTGCGATCGGCAAAGTTTGAGTTTGACCAGGAATATTTCCCGCTAACATTAATGTAGCGCCAAATTCACCCAAAGCCCGACAAAAAGCTAAAGTCGCTCCCGCCAAAATTCCCGGTAAAGCCAAAGGAAAACTTACCCGCCAAAATACTGTCATTTCGGAAGCACCCAAGGTTCGCGCTACCCTTGGTAAATTTCCATCAATTTGTTCAAAAGCTCCCAATGCAGTTTTATACATTAAGGGAAAAGCAACCACTGTGGAAGAAATTACGACAGCATACCAAGTAAACACAATATCGATGTTCAAAAGGTGGAAAATTTGCCCTAAAAGGCCATTTTTTCCCAACAACATCAACAATAAAAAACCCACAACTGTTGGCGGTAAAACTAAGGGAGCAACAAAAATACCTTCGATTATTGCTTTTCCTTTTCCCCGATAACCTAACATCCAATATGCCGCAGCAATTCCTAAAAAGAAAGTTACGATCGTTGCTATAGAAGCAGTTTTTAAGGAAATCCACAAAGGGGATAAATCATTAGGCATCGCTTTAGTTATAGTATAGGGATCTTTTTGAACCACTCCAGAGAAGAAGGAGTTTTATATCTGAATAACTCAAGTTGTTAGTTATAGCAACCGCCAAGGCGATTAAGGCAAGATGAAAAGTCATAACCCTTGTTTTATAAGGTTTTTCCTTCTGCCTTCTGCCTTCTGCCTTCTGCCTTCTGCTATACAAGTCTGGCTCTTTCTTAGCCCCCCTTATTAAGGGGGGTTGGGGGGATCAAGATCCCCCCTCCGCCCCCCTTAATAAGGGGGGAACCAGCAGAAGCTTCGCTATTAACTTCACGGGGGGAACTCCGAAAAAATTAATAACTAGTAACTTGCGTTAAATAAATTGTTGGGATTTAAAACTTCTTCGCCGTTGCTGTTTCTAAATCGTACTCAAATCTGTTTTTGCTATTAGTTTCACCGTAAATATTAAAAGTGATTGTCGGTTCATCTCCAATAGCCTCTACGCTATGAATTGCATTTGGTGTGAAACTAATAATGTCGCCCGGTTCTAAAATTTTTTCTCCCACTCTTTCAATTCGATCGGGAAAATCTGAACTATTTGTTCTGCGCCAAAAGGTATTTTTTTCTCTACCTTTTAAGACTGCGACTACTCCCCAAGTTCCGTGATTGTGAATTGTAGAAACAGTACCCGGAGCGAAGGTAACTGTTTGCACTGTTAAGGGAAAACCGATTTCATCGTACAAAATTAATACGGAAACACCAGTTTGGGGAGAAGCTTCTAAATATTGAGTTTGTACCCAGTAAGAATTGAGGACTAACTGACGGACTAAACGACGAATGTCTGGTAATAAACTGGTATCGTCGGAAGCTTGAATTACGGCATCTTCGACTTCTGTCAGAAAACGGTAAAAGCGATATTCTTCGCGCAATAATTCCCATTCTCTAACAGGTTTACAAATTTGGCAGGTGCCGTCGTCATTTAGTAACCAATCCGTCGCATTCACTCAATTTTTACCCCTATTTAGCGATACCAAATCCGTATTTTGTAAAAATACTGTGGGCATTGGCACTCTGCAAATATTGAGCATATTCCTTAGCAGCAGCTGGGTTTTTACTATTTTTTAGCACTGCTATTGGATAAACTACTGGAGAATGCAGATTTGCTGCCGCAGTTTCTACCACTTTTACTTGATTTGATATCTTAGCATCTGTAGCATAAACAACACCTGCATCGGCATTTCCGCTTTCTACAGCTGCCAGAACGTTGCGAACACTGTTACCGTAGGTAAACTTGGGTTTTAGCTGCTCTAAAATTCCCAAATTCTTAAAGATTTCTTCTGTGTATTGTCCTACTGGTACGCTGCGAGGTTCGCCAACAGCAATCCGTTTGACGTTGGGAGAGGTTAAACTTTTGAAACTGGTGACGGTATTGGAGTTTTTCGGTGTGATTAAAACTACGCTATTAGTCAGCAAGTTGTGCCTAGTGTCTGGTAGGATTAAGTTCTTTTGTTGTAAATCATTCATCTGCTTTTGAGCAGCAGAAATGAACACATCCGCAGGCGCACCATTTTCTATTTGTTGTTGCAATGTACCGGAAGCACCTAAGTTGTAAGTAACTGTGACGTTTGGTTTGACTTTTTGGTAAGCTGTTTTGATTTCGTCCAAAGCATCTTTCAAACTAGCCGCAGCAGAAACTATGATTGTGGTGTTACTTTGAGCGGCGATCGGTTTTTGATTTAACACTCCGATGCCAACTACCAAAATTAAGGCAGCAAGTATCCAGCCAATGAAGGCAATAATACGTCTTTTTGTCATCTTTTTACGAAAAGAAACTTGTTTGACTGAAGGAGCCAAATGGAAAATTTCTACAGGCTTATTGGTATGATCGAGCCAATGAATAAAATTACTATACCAACAAAGTTGGGGAATGTCTATGCCTAGAAAAGATCAAGGATGGATTACTTTTCAATCTTCGGAAGAGGAACGCACTCTATTAGAGCAGTATTGCCAAGAATCTCAACGCTCTAAAACTGAAGTATTGCGGGAATTACTTCGCGGTTTAACTCAACAATGGCAAAAAATTTCCGAAAATTCCCCTAGTGTACCGGAGGTAAAATCAACTGTTCCATCCAGCTATCAAGTGTTGGGAATTAGCGCCCGCAACACCATTCCTGGTAAGGTAAAACAGGTGTTAATTGGCGATATTACGGCAGAAGTAATTGTGGAGATTGCCCCTAATGTAGAAATTGTATCTGTGATTACTAAATCTTCGGTAGAGCGGTTTGCGATCGCACCTGGAAAAGAAGTTTGTGTGGTAATAAAATCCTCAGATGTCATGATTGCAGTGGAACAATGAATTTTATTTTTTTTTAATATTTTCAAAAAAATAATTGGTGGAATATTTGATAATATTAATATTCCAACCAAGTCACATATTAGGTTAACAAGAATGAAAATTAGTGCTCGCAACGCTGTCAAAGGTACTGTAAAACAAGTTCATCCGGGTGCAGTAAATACAGAAGTTGTCATCGAAATTGCCTCTGGAGTAGAAGTTGTTTCTATTATCACCAAAGCTTCAGCTGAAAGCTTGGGAATTGCCGAAGGTAAGGAAGTTTATGCTGTCATCAAATCCTCAGATGTAATGGTAGCTGTCGATTAAAATATCAACAGCTGAGAGTAGTTTTTTCACATTTTTCTCTAACTGAGAACTACCTCAGCTATTGTTTTTTAAGCATTTTTTGCTGATTTGTTATTCATTAATTCGCACGACAATAGCACGGACAATTTCTTTATCCACTGCTATAGAAGTATTGTCAAGTTTAATGATAAAACTAGGGTAACGCTGTTGCAGTGAAACAATGCTTCCCAGCTTAATTCCCATTGCTATAACTTTTTGGATAGTAGTTTCGTTGAGATTACGAAAACTAGTCACAACCCCTTGTTCATCAGGTTCGAGTAACTCTAGGGAAGATAGACAAATTGTAAAACCTTGATTCAACATTGCAACACACGCATCAACAACAACTAAAACTAATTATCATCAAAATTGACTAGTCTGCTTGTAATATAAACTACTATTTTCTACTAAAGTGCTAAATTTAAGGGGAGTAGGGCGAAGCATTCTCGTAGATAGTTTATTAATTAAAATAAAATATTTACTGCCGAAATGCTTTGCCCCTACTCATAGCAATTCTCTGTAAAATTGCGCTTAATCATTAGCCCCTCCCTGTAGACGGGGAGGGGTTTGGGG
>NZ_JADEWG010000138.1 GCF_015207735.1 [Phormidium] sp. LEGE 05292 | reverse complement strand
TAATTATTAGTATTTTTATTATTGCTAGAGTTCGTTTAAAAAGTAAAAACCTGAGCAGGAAATTATTCTTCCCTTCTGCCCTCTGCCTTCTGCCCCTCTGCCCCTCTGCTCCTCTGCTCCTCTGCTCCTCTGCCTTCTTCGACTAGCGTTTTGGGCAATAAAAAGTTATGTGTGTAAGCCTTGACAAATAGTAGCTATTACTGAGTTTTTTGAGTATAACAAAGTGATATGATTTCGGATGAATATCTGAACAAAGAGTGATTTAAGTATGGCTATGGCCCAAGTCCCCGTCTCTCCAGTGGTGCTAATAATTCTAGATGGCTGGGGATTTCGTGAAGAAACAGACGGCAACGCCATTGCTGTTGCAAATACACCCGTGATGGATAGCCTGTGGGCAGTTTATCCCCACACCCTAATCAGTGCTTCTGGGAAAGCAGTGGGACTACCAGAAGGGCAAATGGGTAATTCAGAAGTGGGGCACCTGAACATTGGGGCTGGGCGGGTAGTACCGCAAGAATTAGTTCGGATTTCTGATGCGGTAGAAGATGGTTCCTTGCTCAGAAACCCAGCTTTGGTACAAGTTTGTCACGAAGTACAAAGTCGCGGAAGTAAGTTGCATTTAATGGGCTTGTGCTCCGATGGAGGTGTACATTCTCATATCACCCATTTATTAGGACTGCTAGACCTGGCGAAAGTACAAGGTATATCTGAAGTTTGTGTTCACGCGATTACAGATGGTCGGGATACTAACCCGAAAGATGGTGTAGAAGTAATCAAACAAATCCAAAACCATATCGATCGCATTGGTGTGGGACGCATTGTTACCATTAGCGGTCGTTACTACGCAATGGATCGGGATAAGCGTTGGGATCGAGTGCAAAAAGCCTACGATATTATGACCCAAGATGGTCAAGGCGATGGGCGAAGTGCTCAAGAAGTGATGCTGGATTCCTACACCGCCGACCTGACTGATGAATTCGTACTACCAACTCGCATTGCTCCAGGAGCCGTAGCACCTGGAGATGGTATTATCTTCTTTAACTTCCGTCCCGATCGAGCCAGGGAAATTACCAGTGCTTTTGTGAGTCCAGACTTTGACGGTTTTGCCAGGGAACAAATTAAGCCCTTAAGTTACGCAACTTTTACGCAGTACGACCCGGAATTTCCGGTTTTGGTGGCGTTTGAACCGCAAAACTTGACCAATTTGTTAGGGGAAGTAATTGCCAAGCGTGGCTTAAAGCAGTTTCGCACGGCGGAAACGGAAAAATACGCCCACGTTACTTACTTCTTTAATGGTGGTTTAGAAGAACCTTTTGCGGGTGAAGACCGGGAACTGATACAAAGTCCAATGGTGGCGACTTACGATCGCGCACCCGCAATGTCCGCTGAAGCTGTTACGGAAGTGGCGATCGGTGCAGTGGAAAAACGCATCTACTCAATGATCGTCATCAACTACGCTAACCCAGACATGGTAGGACATACCGGAAAAATGGACGCAGCGATCGCAGCTGTAGAAACGGTAGATAAATGTCTCGGAAAACTGCTGGGAAGCATTAGCAAAGCTGGCGGTACAGCAATTATTATTGCCGATCACGGCAATGCTGAATTAATGTATGACGAAAACGGAAATCCTTGGACGGCTCACACAACTAATGTCGTTCCGTTTATTCTGGTGGAAGGCGAAGGTTTGAAAATTCCCGGACATGGAACAGAAGTTCTCCTCCGCGAAGATGGACGGTTGTCAGATGTTGCACCAACAATTCTGGATATCTTGAAGATTCCTCAACCGCCGGAAATGACAGGTCGATCGATGATTCTTCCCGCAGGATATCAGACAAAAGCCAATCGCACCCCTGTCCGAGTTTCCCTATAATTGGGTAATGGGCGATTTTCAATAACAGATTTTGAATTGGGGATTGAAAGTTCGATCGATAATTTTAAAATCTACAAATTGAGATTCGCCGCTGACTAATCACCCATTACCCATCATCAATTACCAATGACTGTTATTAATGTTTTAGAGGGAATTTGGGCTTTTTCTGCCCTAGCTTTGATTGTATTAGTGTTGCTGCATAGCCCCAAAGGAGATGGAATTGGGGCTATTGGTGGACAAGCGCAATTGTTTAGCAGCACCAAAAGCGCAGAAACTACTCTCAACCGTGTAACTTGGGCGCTAACCATCATTTTTATGGGTTTAACAGTGGTTTTAAGCGCCAATTGGTTAGCCCCCAAACCTCCCATTGGTTAAAAAGGCGAATAGGATGCGTAAACTCTGGGCTATAGGTTTAGCAGTTTTTACTTGCATCCTCGTCTTCACCTTTGCGGCTTGGGGGGAAACGACGGAGAAACTACCCCCACTGCAACCTCATCCCCTACCACCATCACTGGCGCAATGGCAAGATAACAGCAATAGTGGTGATTATTTTACGGAAATTAAGCCAACGCCAGCAGGTTATTTAGTTTGGTCGGAATTTCCGATTAAAGTGTTTGTAGAACCAGAAAAAAATTCTACAGTAGGGGCAGGTTTAGCCGATCGTTTCCTGAACACAGCCAAAGAATTAACAAATTCCGCCCCTACAAAATGGGAAAATGCGGCATTAGAAGCGATTAAAGAATGGCAGGTTTATTTACCTTTAGAAGTAGTCGAAGATTCTAATATTGCGGATATTTTAATTTGGCGTTCTGCGCCAGCTTGGAAACCGACGTTCGATCGAAATACAGGTAGGTTTCAGTTACCCCGCGCCCGTACTGCTGAAACTCGCTATCAATTTTATCGCCGTCAATCTGCTCAAGGCGAAACAATTTTATCTCAAAGATTTACCATTCAAGTAAATCCCAATAAAGTAAGTGATTACATTTTACCAACTATGCGTCATGAACTAGGTCATGCGTTAGGTATTTGGGGTCACAGTCCTGTAGAAACGGATGCGTTATATTTTTCTCAGGTTCGCGATTCGCCACCAATTTCTCACAGAGATGTTAATACATTGAAACGGATTTATCAACAACCTACTCGCTTAGGATGGAAATTGTAAAGGGACTGGGCACTGGGAATTGGGGAAGAGGATTAATATATTGCATCAAATCAGTTATCCCATCTATCTTCATCTGTGTTTATCTGTGGACATCTGTGGTTAAAAATCAGTCTAATTAAATAAGACCACTGGGAAATGTAGCGATAAAGGTAGACATTTTAAGGAGTAATATTAAAGAAGTTAAACATGAATTATTAACGATAATTGCCCAATCTGATTGAGTTTATTAGCCTTGGGGTTTTCCGATGAATGCTAAAAGTTTACCTTTCCTAGCAGCGTTTTCTACAGCGATATTGATATTAACCGGAGTCTGGTTTTTGGCGAAAACTGAACAGACGCGATACTGCCAAAGCCAGCGTAGCGAGGTATTTAATAAACTCGATGCTGTTAGGGCAAATTTAGAAAATGCTTTGAATACCCAGTTAGCGACAAAAAGTGGTTTAGCGGCTTATATATCAGTTAATCCTAATGTTACTGCGACCGAATTTAATCAGATTGCTAGGGTAGTTTTAGAACAAGAAAATGTTTATTCTATAGGTGCAATTAAAGGTAGTACGATCGCTTTTGGCTATCCCCCGGAAATAGCTAAATCTCTGGTTGGTATTGATTTAAAGAAAATTCCCGGACGCTGGAAAACAATGCAGCGAATTATTGATACTAAAAAAACTATGGTGACAGGCCCTATTAAATTAATAGAAGGGGGTATGGGATTAATTAGTTATACTCCAGTTTTTGTAACTCCAGCCAAAGGTAAACCTGCTAGTGGTAAGTTTTGGGGATTTGTGGGAATTGTGATTAACCCAGAAAAGTTGTATCAAAAAGCAGGTATTTTAGAGGAAAAAGCTAATTTAAAATATGCCTTACGGGGGAAAGATGGATTGGGGGAACAAGGGCAAATATTTTTCGGAAACGAGGAAATTTTTCAGCAAAATCCGGTGATAGTAAGAGTTAGTTTGCCTAATGGTTATTGGCAATTAGCAGGAATTCCGAAACAGGGATGGAATGCGATCGCACCAAACAACATTTGGATTAGTATAATTGGCGGAATTTTGGCGGTAGTTAGTGGAATTCAGGTGTTTATTTTAATGCGCGATCCGAGTAAGTTGCGAGAAGCGATCGCCAAAACTAAAGAAACAAATGCGATGCTGCAATGCGAAATAGAAGATCGCAAAAGAATAGAAGCAGAAATGCGACTTTCAGAAGAGAAATTTTCTAAGGCTTTTTTAGCTTGCCCTGATGCAATGGGCATTACTAATCCTAGTAATGGATTAATAATTGAAGTTAATGATGCTTTTCCCAAAGTTATTGGTTATAACCGACAAGAAGCCCTTGGCAAAACCACTTTAGAATTAAATATTTGGGTAAATCCTGAACAACGCTTTCAATTAATTAAAAAAGTCCAAAGTGGAGAGTTAATCCGAGATCGAGAAGTTTTATTTCGGCGCAAATCGGAAGAAATTTTTCCAGCATTGATTTCCATTGAATTAATTGATATTGGGGATTGGCAGCGATCGATTTTTGTGATTAGGGATATTAGCGAACGCAAACGTGCTGAAGCCGCAATAAAAGAATCCGAAAGGAAATATCATAGCATTTTTGATAATGCTACAGAAGGGATTTTTCAAACTACAATTGATGGTATTTTTATAAGCGCCAACCCTGCGTTAGCTCAAATTTATGGTTATTATTCTCCTGATTCATTGATGAAAAATCTAAATGCTAAACAGCTTTATGTAGATTTGAAAAGCCGGGAAATTTTTAGACAAAATTTAGAAAATAAAGGTGTATTATTAGAGTTTGAAGCCCAAATTTATCGGCAAGATGGCAGCATCATTTGGATTTCGGAAAATGCGCGTGCTGTCAGAGACAAAAAAGGTAATTTACTTTACTACGAAGGCACAGTTAAAGATATCACTCTCCGCAAAGAAACAGAAGAAGCATTGCGAAAATCAGAAATGCAATTTCAGCAAGCAAAAGAAGCAGCAGAAGCCGCAAATCGAGCTAAAAGCCAGTTTCTTGCTAACATGAGTCACGAACTAAGAACGCCATTAAATGCAATTTTAGGTTTTACACAATTGATGACAAAAAATCCGGCTTTTGCTTCTGGAACTAAAGAATTAGATATCATTAGTCGCAGTGGTGAGCATTTATTATCGTTAATTAATGATGTTTTAGATATGTCTAAAATTGAAGCTGGAAAAATTACATTAAATGAAAATTGGTTTGATTTGTATGATTTACTTGATACTTTAGAAGAGATGCTGCAACTAAAAGCTAAAGCTAAAGGTTTGTGGTTGGTGTGCGATCGTTCTCCTGAAATTCCCCAATACATAAAAACCGACGAAAATAAATTACGTCAAGTTTTAATTAATTTACTAGGAAATGCGATTAAATTTACCCAAGAAGGCGGAGTTACTTTACGAACATATAATAAATTTTTATCTAAAAATTTTTCTTCTATAACCTTTGAAATAGAAGATACTGGTACTGGGATTGCAGACAATGAAATACAAAAATTATTCGATCCATTTGTCCAAACAGAAACCGGAAGAAAATCCCAACAAGGTACAGGTTTAGGATTAGCTATTAGTCGCAAATTTGTCCAATTAATGGGAGGAGATATTATCGTCAAAAGTCGCCTAAATCAAGGTAGTAACTTTAAATTTGACATTAGAGTAAATGTAGGTAAGCCTAGCGATATTTCCCAGGAAAAAACTATTCAAAAAGTAATCAGTTTAGCACCAAACCAACCCAAATATCGCATTCTAATAGTTGATGAAGTCGAAGATAATCGGTTACTTTTACATCAACTATTAGCACCTTTAGAATTTGAGATAAAAGAAGCAGAAAATGGTTTAGAAGCTGTTAACCAATGGGAAAAATGGCAACCCCATTTGATTTGGATGGATATGCGAATGCCTGTCATGGATGGCTACGAAGCCACTAAAAAAATTAAAAGCCAACCAGAAGGACAAAATACAATTATTATTGCCGTTACTGCTAGCGCCTTAGAAGAAGATCGTTCTTTAGTTTTAGCAGCAGGATGCGATGATTTTGTCAGAAAACCTTTTCGAGAAGCGACAATTTGGGAAGCAATGGCAAAACATTTAGGATTGCGTTACATATATGAAGATGAAAAATTAACAAATTTCCAATTAACTAAAAGTAACCAACTCTCAAATTCCCAGTTAACTTTAACTCCCGAAGCTTTACAAATCATGCCATTGGCTTGGATTTCACAACTACACCAAGCCTCTGTTAGCGGTGATGATGCGTTCGCTGATGAATTAATAAAAACAATTCCTCAAGAGCATAAAAAATTAGCAAATACTTTATCAAATTTAATTGATAAATATCGCCTGGATACCATTAGTGATATTACTAAAGCAGCCCTTAGTTAAGAAAGAAAATTATCAATAACGCTCTCACCTTATAGGATATTTTGAGCATAAATTTAATGAATTGTATCAGAAATGAAAATTTGCTGATTTTCTGCTTTATGCTAAAAATCAGTACTTGTGAGGAGTGCTGATGCAGAATAAATATTTGGGATTTAGTCTTTTATTTACCCTTTTGGTAGCACCTACAACTTGGGCAACACCACTGGATTCTTTAGAAACAAATTTGTCCCCATTAGATGAAGTATCCGATACTAATTCTGAAGGAATAGATCAGGTAACATCTGTTTCCCAGTTGCGCGATGTGCAACCAACAGATTGGGCATTTCAAGCATTACAATCGTTGGTAGAACGTTACGGTTGTATTGAAGGATACCCAGACAGAACTTATCGTGGCAATAGGGCAATGACACGCTATGAATTTGCTGCCGGATTGAACAGTTGTTTAGATAGAATACAGGAATTAATTGCTACATTACCTCAAGGAGTAAGTAGAGAAGATTTAGATCGCTTACGCAAATTACAAGAAGAATTTGCTGTGGAATTAGCTACTTTGCGCGGTAGAGTTGATGCTTTAGAAGCGCGTACCACTCAGTTAGAAGCGAATCAATTTTCTACTACTACCAAACTGAATGCTGAAGTAATTACAGCAATTCAAGATGTATTTGGAGATGCTGTTGGTAGTAATTCCAATCGATATCAAACTACTTTTGCTTATCGGGTTAGGTTGAATTTAGAAACAAGTTTTACGGGCAAAGATTTGTTGAGAACTCGTTTAGAAGTAGGTAACTTTCGCTCTACTTCCGAAGTAACGGGTACAACTATGACTAACCTGAATTTTGATACGGTGACTGAGAACAAAGTTTTCATTCCTCATTTGTTATATCGGACTCCCCTTGGTTCATCGGTAACTCTTACAGTAGGACCGTCTGGAGTAGGTTTCACTGATATTACTGATACAATTACGCCTCCGGGAATTGCTGATGATGCTCGCGGAATACCTTCTAAATTTGGTGAATATAGCCCATTTTTCCGGCAAGGAGGCGGTGGTGTTGCTACCAACATTAACTTTAGCAAAAATGTCATTCTTACCTTGGGTTATTTAGCAGGAACTCCTGAGAATCCTACTGATGGAAATGGTTTGTTCAATGGCAAATATAATGCTATGGCTCAGTTAGCTTTTTATGGAAATTCCGGTGCGATCGGTCTATCATATTCCCATGCTTATGCACCTGGAAGATTCGTAAATCTCACCGGAAATACAGGCAGTTTGTTAGCAATTCGTCCTTTTGGAGATTCTATAGCTACATCCAACGATACTTTTGCAATTCAAGGTTATTACCGTTTTACTCCTAACTTTCAAATTCATGCTTGGGGAGGTTATATAAATGCTCAAGCAGAAAATTCTGGTTTGGCTGAGATAAGCAATGGTAGGGGTGGAGAATTTACGACTTCAGTCAGTCGAGGTAGCGATGCGGATATTTGGTTTGGTGCTGTGGGAATGTCTTTTCCAGATGTGGGGAAAAAAGGCAATTTACCAGGTATTTTAGTTGGTTTACCGCCACGAGTAACCAACAGTGATGTTCGTAAAGATCGTGATACCTCTTATCACGTAGAAGCTTTTTTTCGTTTCCAAGTGAATGATTATATCACTGTTACTCCAGGCTTTTGGGTAATTTTCAATCCAGAAAACGACAGTAGAAACGATACCCAATATGTCGGAGTAATTCGCACCAGCTTTAATTTTTAAGGATACACTGGTTAGTGGTTAGTTGTATTTTTGTCCAGCAGCTAACTACTAACTAATTCTTAAAACAGTAGTTACCTTTACCAATGAGTACTTCTCAAACTTTCTCTGCCGATCTTTTACTAGTTGATGATTCCCCTGATAACTTGCGTCTGTTATCTCTGATGTTAACTGAAAATGGATATAAGACGAGGAAAGTGATTAATGGAGAAAGAGCTTTACAAGCTGTAGAGGTAATCACACCGGATTTGATTTTGCTTGATATTAATATGCCAGATATGAACGGCTATGAAGTTTGTCGTCGCTTAAAACAATCAGATAAAACTCGCGATATTCCGGTAATTTTTATTAGTGCTTTGGATGATGTTTTTGATAAAGTAAAGGCGTTTCAAGCAGGCGGAGTTGATTATATTACTAAACCTTTTCAGATAGAAGAAGTTTTAGCCAGAGTTAATACTCATTTGAATATAAGAAAATTGCAAAAACAATTACAACAACAAAATTCTCAACTTCAAGAAGAAATTCGACATCGTTTGTCAGCAGAAGAAGCAAATGCTCAATTAAAAGCTTTGGAAACTCAGTTGCGACAACAATTAAATGTGTTTCTTCATGCGGTTTCTCACGATTTAAGAAATCCGGTGATTGGTACTAAAATGGTATTAAATAATTTAACTAATCAAGTTGGGGAAACAATTCAACTCCCGCGCAAAGTTTTAGAAAGAATGCAAGAAAGTAGTGAGAGACAATTAGGGTTAATTAATTCTTTAATTGAAACTCATGCAGCAGAACTTTGGGGATTGAAATTAAATTACCAACCTTTAGAATTAAAGTCATTGGTACGATCGGCATTAATAGATTTACAGCCAATGTTAGATAAAGAAGAGGTGGTATTGCGCGATCGCATTTCTCCCAACTTACCTTTAATTAAAGCCGACTCTCTCCACTTAGTTAGAGTTTATCAGAACTTAATTGGTAACGCATTAAAACACAACCCACCAGGATTTTGTTTAACTTTGGATGCTCAGATTGAAAATGAATGGTTACGTTGCACTGTTGCAGATAATGGCGTAGGTATTAGCAAAGAACAAAGTGAAAAGATCTTCGATCTTTACTTTCAAGGAAGCCACAAACGCCAGTCAGTAGGTTTAGGTTTAGGACTGTATCTTTGCCAGCACATTATTCAAGCACATGGCGGTACTATTGGTGTCGAAAGCGAATTAGGAATCGGAACTACCTTTTGGTTTACTTTACCATTAACTTGAACGCTAAGAAATTAATTTTGATTGAGTTTGATACAAAACTAAATATTTATGCTAAGACTCATTACCTATTCATAAGTTGTTGACTTTTATTTGCTAAATTAAATTGTGAGTCAGATCGTTGAGTGTTTTTACTCATAATTGCTGAGTAAAGCAGGAGATAAACTATGATTACGACAATTCGTTACGAAATAAATGTGATTCAAGAAGAAGCGCGAGAATTAGTCAAAAAGGGAATAGTCAGCCGGAATCAGCCAATTTATACGCTTTGTCAATTTATTCCGCCAAGGGAATGGGTTTATGTAGAACGAGAGTTGGAGTTTAATGGGTATTTGCTGCGCGATCGCATCATTGATTTACTAGGTCGAGAAGATTGGTCAGAAGATTAGTAACCACAAAAAAAGTAAGGATATAAAAGTAAAATTTAGTTAGTGAGGTAAAGGAAATAACAATGGATATAAAAGCAATTCCAGTGGAAATTCCTGAAGGAAGTAACATCATTATTGGTCACAGCCACTTTATTAAAACAGTGGAAGATTTGTATGAAATTATGGTGGGGACTTCCCCACAGGTGAAATTTGGTATTGCTTTTTGTGAAGCCTCTGGGCCATGCTTAATTCGCGTGGCGGGAAACGAAAAAGTCTGGGAAGAAACTGCGATCAAAAATGCACAGGATATTGCCGCCGGACACAGTTTTGTCATCATTTTAAAAGAAGCTTTTCCAATCAATTTTTTAAATGCCATTAAACAGTGTCAGGAAGTTTGCACAATTTATTGTGCTACAGCAAATCCTGTGCAAGTAATTGTTGCAGAAACAGAACAAGGAAGAGGAATTTTAGGGGTTGTCGATGGCTTTTCGCCAAAAGGTGTGGAAAGTTCAGATGATGTGAAAGCGAGAAAAGAATTTTTGCGGAAGATTGGTTATAAGTTGTAATTGTTTATCAGTGATTAGTCATTTGTTAGTGGTATAAAATATGATTCATTAAATACATTCGTGATTAGATGAGCAATAGTTTCACAGCAGAATTGGAATTCGCTACCAATATCATCAAAGAAGCTTCTCGCTTATATATAAAAGTGCGAGAAGCACCAACGAATGTATATCAAAAAGGTGAATTCGATCATGTAACTTCTACAGATTATGCAATAGAGAAATTTTTAGTTGATCAGTTAGCGCAAAAATTTCCCACCGATCGGATTATTTCGGAAGAAACACTTATAGCAGAAATTACTGATGATAGAACTTGGGTAATCGATCCTTTGGATGGAACTAGTAATTATGCGAGAAAGATTCCGATTTATGGGATTCAAATGGCGCTTTTAATTAATAAACAACCTGTGGTTGCGGTGATTTATTTACCGGAACTTGAGGAGATGTATTCTGCTGCTGTGAATCAAGGCAGTTATTTGAATGGTAAGAGAATTTATGTTAATGTTTGTAGGGATTTGAGTCAGGCGATCGTTTCGATGGGAGATTTTAGTAAGGGAAGCGATCGCGCTCTTAAAAACCGAGTTAGGTTGGCGGGGGTATGTGCGATCGCTAATCACATAGGTAGGCTAAAAATGTGGGGTGCTGCTTGTTATGATTTAGCCTTTCTTGCCTCTGGAAAAACCGATGCTTACTTGGTTTATTCTTATAATATTTGGGATATTATGCCAGGGTATTTAATCGCCAAAGAAGCAGGAGCAGTATTTCAACAATTGACAGGAGAAGCTTTTGATTATACTGCTACCACTTTGATTGGTGCGGCTAATATTGAATTGATGAATGGGTTATTAGAACTAATTAATTAGCGTGAATGTTCAATATTGTCTTAATATATATTTGTCAATATTTATCGGTTAAGCAACCTCTTAGGAAGCAAGTTTATTCATGTTCAAACACAAAGTTAAATTCGCTGTTCTTGGTTTTACTCATTTCTTGTGGCTATCCATTACCCCTTTTGTATTAGCCAATGACATCTCAAGTATTTTTTATGTATCGAAGAACGATAATGGTAATCAAGTACATTATGGTATACGACTAAATCAAAACTGTTCGCCAATCGGAAGTAACCCAGTATATGTATACTGGCGGATGGCAAATGGGAAAACACAAGAACTTCGGGGTTTAGAGCAACCTGCTTACGGAATCTCCAAGCAATCTATCTCAGGAGAGCGTGTAGACTTTATTCTCAATGGTTTTCAAAATAGAGGTATTCAAAAATCACTTTTTGTCAAATCTGCCCGTTTAAATGATGGCAATTGCCAAGTTTTAGCTTTTACCACAATTAATGGAAAGCAGGTGCAAATATCCAGTATTCGGATTCTTCTAAGTAAGATTAAAAGAAACCCTTTTACAGGAGGTACGATCGGAGGAATAATCGATAGCATTACAGTTGTCAGTTCAATGGGAGATGAAGAGGTAATTCGATGTACGTCTAATTGTCACTTTGGTTTGTAATATCAAAATTGATGAATGGGTTGTGAGAACTAATTAGTTACCGTGAATTTCCATATAACTCAATAACCAATTAGCTGCCGTTGCTCTCCTAGCTTGTTCGGGACTAAATTCCCCAACTTTATAGCCTTTAAAACCCAACTTTTCCTTTAATAACTGTTTGTTTTGTTGGGGAATAGAACGAGTTAATTTAACTGTTGGGGGACGACAACCAATAAAATCTGGGGGTTCGGGATATTCGCTTTTCCACTCATCAGCAACGGCGGAGTTATCCCATTTTCCGGTTGCTTCGTCGTAGCGGTAGCCTAAGTAATACCAAAGTAGTTGGTTAACTGTTTGGGTGTCAATTTCTTCTTTGACGATCGACCAAATTGTGTCTGTATTTAATGGTGGGAGGTTGAACATTTTTTTTAACGCAGATGAATGCAGATGTTTATGAGAGTTTTTGGCTTCGTTGTCAATCTTGGTTTTTTAACCACAGATGAACACAGATGAACACAGATGTTTTTTATATGGGTTGTTTAGACGAATTCTCCTTTGGCTATCATAATGGATTTTCCACCTACAAATACTTCAATTCCTGTGTTGCTTCTTTGTGATTTTAGCAGTAATAAAGAAGGTCTACCAATTTCATAACCTTGTTCAACTCTTACATCAACTGGTTTTTCACCAAAATAATTATACTCTACTAAATACCCAGCTAAACAACCATTTGCGCTACCTGTTGCGGGGTCTTCTGGTACACCCATATAATCAGCGAACATTCGCACACTCAAATTATTTTCCGGCTTGTTTGTCTCAGGACAAAAGACTAAAATTGCCTTGGCGTTTGTATTATTTACCAACTCGAAATACTTATCTTTATTTACCTTAATTCGTTTTAAAGCAGCGTGACTCTTCAAAGGTACAATAATAAAAGGTACACCTGTTGAAACTTCTTCGATCGGATACCGGGAATCAATTTCAGAAATGTCTAAATTCAACACAGGCGCAAGCATATCCGGTAAAAAACCCTGACCAAAAGTAGGAGTTTTTTGTTGCATCCACAACCATTCCACCGTATCATCCGCATAATTTAACGTGACTGGAATTTGTCCCACCTTTAAATTTAAAACCACCCTTTCCACCGAACTTTTAATGATTTCCTGCTGTAAAATAAACGCAGTTCCCAAAGTCGGATGACCAGCGAAAGGTAACTCCTGTCGCGGCGTAAAAATCCGCACATTGTAACCACCATTTATCGCCTCATTAGAAGTAATAAAAGTAGTTTCCGAAAAATTCATTTCCTTAGCAATCTTCTGCATTTCTCCATCAGAAAGACGCGCCACCCCATCACCAGTAAAAACAGCCAACTGATTACCAGCGTACCTTTCCTCAGCAAACACATCAACAATATAAAACCGCAACATCAAACCCTCTCTTTCTTTCTCTTCCCTCTGCGTCCTCTGCGTCTCTGCGGTTCAAAAAAAAAAGATACCGCAAAAAACAAATAATCTAATTAAAACTCTCCTAATTATCTCTTCTCTCCTCCTCTTTCCTTCGCGCTCTTTGCGTTCTTTGCGGTTCAAAAAAACCTACCTTAAACAACGAATAGCCTCCAACAAACCCCGCGCTTTATTCAAAGTTTCCTCATATTCCTTCTCAGGAACAGAATCAGCAACTAAACCTGCACCAGCTTGCACAGAAACCGAATGCTTACCATTTCCCTCACTACGAACAACCATAGTTCTAATAGCGATCGCACTATTGAGCTGACCCTCAAAATCATAATAACCATAAACCCCAGAATAAGGCCCCCGACGACAACCTTCCAACTCATAAATAATTTCCATCGCCCGAATTTTCGGCGCACCACTAACAGTTCCCGCCGGAAAACAAGCCTTCAACAAATCCCAAGCCGTCTTATTATTCCCCAACTTCCCAATCACATTACTAACGATGTGCATCACATGAGAATAACGCTCAATTACCATCAATTCATCAACAGTAACCGTCCCACTTGTACAAACCCTACCTAAATCATTCCTTCCCAAATCAACCAACATAACGTGCTCGGCAACTTCCTTGGGATCTTGCAATAATTCTTCCGCCAAAGCTACATCTTCAGTAACAGTTTTTCCCCGCTTTCTCGTTCCTGCAATCGGTCTTAAAGTTGCCACTAACGCGCCTTCAGCATCAAGTTCTGCCTTCACCATAACTTCAGGACTAGAACCAATAATTTGCCAATCAGCAAAGTTGAAATAAGCCATATAAGGCGAAGGATTAATTAACCTTAAAGACCGATAAAGTGCAAAAGGATCGCCTGTATATTCCGCAGTTAATCGCTGCGAAAGCACTACTTGAAAAATATCCCCAGCTTTAATGTAATCTTTGGCTTTTTGCACATTAGAGCAAAAATCTTCTTGGGAAATATTGCTAGTATAAGAAATTTCTTCCGCACTATCTCCCGGAGGTTTCCAAGCAATTAAAGTACTTTGCTGGGATAATGGAGATTGTAACTTATTAACTAACTGGGAAACGCGATCGCAAGCTTGTTGATAAGCCTTTTCTAAATTTACATCAGGCTCTCGTAAATCTGCATAAGCGATCGCCCAAATCTTCCGTTTCACCTGATCGAAAATTAACAGATTATCCACCTGCATAAACAACCCATCAGGCAAATCCGAATCCGATCCAGGATAAACCGGAACTCGCGGTTCAATCCACTTAATTAACTCATATCCCCAAAAACCAAACAACCCGCCAATTCCCGGAGGCAGTTGCGGTAATTTTACCGGACGAACTTGTTTTAAACAATAAGTTAAAGCTTGAAAAGGATCGCCTTCAAAAACTACACTTGTGCCATCTCGATAAGTTTGTGTAGTTTTTTCTCCCCTCGCTTCCAAAATCCACAAAGGATCGCAACCTAACAAACTGTAGCGTCCAATTCTTTCACCACCTTCCACAGATTCCAACAAAAAACTATAAGTTCTTCCCGCACAAACGCGATACCAAGCTGAAACCGGAGTATCTAAATCAGCCACCCATTCTTGATAAACTGGGATAAAATTTCCTTGTTTAGCTAATTCGGAAAACTGTTGAAAATCTGGAAATATCATAACTTTTGAATAACTCGACAATTTTACTTTCTGGATGGTAAACCATCTCGACAACCTGAAGCCTTAAATTTTTGTACCATCGGGGCTATATCTGGTCGATTCATGCTAGCCATACGCATAAATTCACTCATTGGTAGAGGAATTCTTGGATTCATATAAGGAGGTGTGACAAAGATATCCGGTTGATTATTTCTCACACTAGCTACTGCTAAATAATCTCCCTCTTTAATAATTGTTTCTTTTTGGTCGTTGCGAATTTCTCCATTAACTACATTGCCGAAATATAATTCATTTTCTCCTAATCCCTCATAAATTATACAAACACGACCTTTAGTATTTGAAGGATAGATTAGCAAACTTTCCTCATATCCTGACCAATATCCCAAGAAAGGCGCGACAACTGGATCGATTGTTGCCCATGCTGAAACAAAAGATGCGTGACGTTGTTTATCAGCTGAATTACGAAAATCTTTGAATTCATTTCCATTTTCGATCGTGCGAATTTGCCGTCGCAACTTTTCTTGCAATCTCACTAATTCTGTACTTGTAGGGTATCTTTCCGAAGCTGATTGGGCAAAAACTTGTAAGCAGCCGATTTTTAAAATAATTAAACTTAAACCTAAGCCAATTAATACTCTACCACTTTTCAAGTTTTTCTTAATTTCCAGCACCAAATCACTCATAAGCTCGTTGTGAGGACTTCAGTCCTCTCTTTGGCATCGATCGGGACTAAAGTCCTGACAACAAACAATAACACTAATAACTCAAGCCTCGGAAAGAATGTCCCCTCCGAGACTTGAGTAATTTCAAGGTAATGGACTATTGCCAATTGGCTTGGACATTCTTCACAGATAATATCTGCGAGATTCTTGGTTCTTGAGGTTTATTAACCCTATTCCCAAGCATTTACCAGATTAAAAACCTGGAGGTTTTCCGTTTGTCCTCCGGCACCTTTTCTATGAAGCAGCTTTGCTTAATTAGGCGTTGTAAGGAGTTACACCGCTAAATTTCAGTTTTGAAGGTTCGGGGTTGCTACCGATATTGCGGTCTTTCTTCCCGTTGTATGGACGACCTGCGTTTACCTTTTCAGGGAATACGCCATCTGCTGGATGCAGGTATTCGGTTTCGCCATTGGGGAAAACGCGGTAAATCTTGTAATTGTTGATTTTAAATTTAGCGCGGAGTTGCTGACCACCCAAAGCGATACATTGTTCCTTGCGGGCTAAGTATAGCAAGTTGTCGCCTTGACGCATCACAGCAGCGCCACCAGTCGGCATTTCAAATACCTGTTCCTTGGGGCTAGACCAAGTGATGGCGTACTTTTCTTCGGTTTCTGCTTTGCTCAGTAAGCCGCCTGTGCTGCCACCGAACAGAGGTGCTTGTCCTTTAAGCTCTTCTGCCATAGGTTCCTTTCTGAAACGTTTTAGGGAATCCTATCACTCACTTAGCTCTAGTATTGCTACTCCGATACGAACTGTAACAGTTCTTTAGGGTTTTGTTGCGGAGATGGGGGGATGGGGAGGTGGGGAGG
>NZ_JADEWG010000137.1 GCF_015207735.1 [Phormidium] sp. LEGE 05292 | reverse complement strand
CTTCTACTCCCCCCACTCCCCTACCTTCCCACCGTTCGGCTGACGCTCACGGAAGCCCCCCCATCTCTTCTTCCAGTCCCCAGTCCCAAATCTTAAAATTATCCTTATATTTATAAAGATTTACTAAGTTTAAAAACGATATATTTATATTAATCAAAATTTAGTAAATTCTGCTAGTGAGTATTGTGAAACAATATATAAAGATAATGCAAATATGCAAATTTTAAACTTTTAATTGGTGATTTTAACTTAAAAATAAATCTAAGATTAAAGGAAGACTGGAGTAGCAAATTAACTATGTGAAGAAGTAAAGTGCTACCCCAAGGTATGATTGCAGAACTGGAGAATTAAAATGGGTATCGCCACTATTAACCCAGCAACAGGAGAATTAGTCAAGTCCTTTGAGGCGCTAACTGATGCGGAGATTGAATCTAAGCTGGAACGGGCGCAACAGGCATTTGAGAGTTACCGTCAAACGTCGATGAATCAAAGGGCGCAATGGCTAAACAAAGCGGGGGAAATTTTAGAGAACGATCGCGAACGGTTTGGGAAAATTCTCACTTTAGAAATGGGAAAACCGCTAAAAGCTGCGATCGCAGAAGTCGAAAAATGCGCGTCGGTATGTCGTTATTATGCCGAAAATGCAGCCCAGTTTTTGGCAGATGTACCAGTTACAACCGATGCTAGTAAAAGTTTTGTCCGCTATCAACCATTAGGAATTATTTTGGCAGTCATGCCTTGGAACTTTCCCTTTTGGCAAGTGTTTCGCTTTGCCGCACCTGCATTAATGGCGGGAAATGTTGGAATATTAAAACACGCTTCTAATGTACCGCAATCGGCTTTAGCAATTGAGGAAATTATTCAAGCTGCTGGTTTTCCTGACGCTGTGTTTCAAACCTTATTAATTGGTGCAGGTAAAGTTGCCGCAATTGTAGCCGATGAAAGAGTCAAAGCGGCGACTTTAACCGGAAGTGAAGGTGCAGGAATTAGTTTAGCAGTTGCAGCTGCTAAAGACATCAAAAAAACAGTTTTGGAATTAGGAGGAAGCGATCCTTTTATAGTTTTAGAAAGTGCTGACGTTGAAGCCGCAGCAACTACCGCAGTCACAGCGAGAATGATTAACAATGGTCAATCTTGTATTGCGGCGAAACGATTTATTGTTGCGGAAGCAGTTGCCGATCGATTTGAAAAGCTAATGGTGGAAAAATTCCAAGCTTTAAAAATTGGCGATCCAATGTTACCAGATACAGATGTTGGGCCTTTGGCAACTCCGTCAATTGTGCAAGAATTGGATGAATTAGTAGAAAAATGTGTCCAACATGGCGGAAAAATTTTAACAGGTGGGCATTCTTTTAGCGATCGACCAGGCAATTACTTTCCCCCCACTATTTTGAGTGATTTGCCTCCAGGATCGCCAGCCGACAAAGAGGAATTTTTTGGCCCAGTGGCGTTATTATTCCGAGTCAAAAATCTTGACGAAGCGATTAAAAAAGCAAATGACATTCCCTTTGGACTTGGAGCTAGTGCTTGGACTACAGTAGAAGAAGAACGCGATCGCCTGATTTCAGAAATTGAAGCAGGTGCCGTATTCATCAATGGCCTAGTGAAATCTGACCCGCGTCTACCCTTTGGCGGAATCAAGCGTTCCGGCTATGGCAGAGAACTAGGCATCCAAGGCATTCATGAATTTGTCAACGTTAAAACCGTTTGGGTCAAATAAAACATTCTAGTTGATTAGTAATTAGTAGTTAGTGGGCGTTTTGTCTACTAACTACTAACTATCAATTTAATTAGCGTTTACTATTAACCGAGGAGTCACAAACCAGAATGAATACCGCTGAACTATTGGTTAAATGTTTAGAAAATGAAGGTGTTAAATATATCTTTGGTTTGCCAGGAGAAGAAAACCTCCATGTTCTAGAGGCACTCAGAAATTCTAGTATCCAATTTATTACTGTCCGACATGAACAAGGCGCAGCTTTTATGGCTGATGTTTATGGACGTTTGACTGGTCACGCTGGAGTTTGTCTTTCTACTTTAGGCCCTGGGGCAACTAATTTAATGACAGGTGTGGCTGATGCTAATCTAGACCGTGCCCCGCTAGTAGCAATTACTGGGCAAGTGGGAACCGATCGAATGCACAAAGAATCGCACCAATTTTTAGATTTAGTGGCTATGTTTACGCCTGTAACTAAATGGAATGCCCAAATTGTTCGCCCTAGCATTGCCCCGGAAGTTGTTCGGAAAGCTTTTAAATTAGCGCAAACAGAAAAACCTGGTGCAGTGCATATTGATGTGCCAGAAAATATTGCGGCAATGGAAGTTACAGGAGAACCTTTGAGTAAGGGTGATGTGGAAAAAACCTTTGCTTCTTTCCGCAGTATTAAACACGCATCAGAAGTGATTTCTCAAGCTCAAAATCCTTTGATTTTGGTGGGAAATGGGGCAATTCGCGATCAAGCTAGTGGTGCTGTAACGGAATTTGCTACACGATTAAATATCCCGGTTGCTAATACTTTTATGGGTAAAGGTGTAATTCCTTATACCCATCCTTTAGCATTGTGGGCAGTTGGTTTGCAACAGCGAGATTACATTAGTTGTGGTTTCGATCATGCTGATTTGGTGATTGCGATTGGTTACGATTTAATTGAGTATTCCCCGAAAAAGTGGAATCCTGACGGCAAAATTCCCATAATCCATATTAATGCTACCCATGCGGAAATTGATAGCAACTATATTCCTGAAGTTGAAGTAGTGGGTGATATTTCTGATTCCTTGGATGAAATTTTACAACGGGCCGATCGCACTGGTAAACCAGATACTTATGCTTTGCAATTAAGAGATGACATTCGTGCAGATTACGAACGTTATGCCAATGATGATGGTTTCCCGATTAAGCCACAAAAACTAATATACGATTTGCGGCAAGTAATGGGTGAAGAAGATATTGTGATTTCTGATGTCGGCGCACATAAAATGTGGATGGCAAGACATTATCATTGCGATCGCCCAAATACTTGTATCATTTCTAATGGTTTTGCGGCAATGGGGATTGCCATTCCCGGTGCGATCGCAGCAAAATTAGTCCATCCCGATAAGAAAATTGTTGCCGTTACAGGCGATGGCGGTTTCATGATGAATTGCCAAGAATTAGAAACAGCTTTGCGCGTCGGTACTCCTTTTGTAACCATCATTTTTAATGATGGTGGTTATGGTTTAATTGAGTGGAAACAGCAAAATCAATTAGGTCGATCGGCATTCATTAAATTTGGCAATCCTGATTTCGTCAAATTCGCGGAAAGTATGGGTTTAAAAGGGTACAGAATTGAATCAACTGCTGATTTTATTCCGACTCTGAAAACTGCTTTGGAACAGGATGTCCCAGCAGTAATTGACTGTCCAGTTGACTATCGGGAAAATCTGCGGTTTACCCAAAAAGCAGGCGCTTTGAACTGCGCGATTTAATTAGGGCTTGCTGAATAAGTCTGTTGGTGGGGGTAGGGACACGGCATCATTAATATTTGCAATTCCTACTGTTATCTCTTTCATGCCGTGTCCCTACAATTTCCTAGAAAAAGGCCAGGATTTTGCGCCAAAAAGTCTGAAAAACTTGCACTTGTTTTGAGCAAAAAAGGCGCAAAACCCTTACATATCTTACTTTTTACCTTTATTCAGCAAACCCTATTTAGTTAAACTCCTTCAGGCGAGGCGATAATCCCAAAAAGCTTGACAAGCCGATCGCAGCAACTACACCAAACGCAATAATTTCAAAGCGGGTGATAGCACGAATTTCAACTTTGTTAGTTGTACTTAAAATCTGGATTGCCTCATTTGCTGCTTTTGTTTGAGCATCTTGGGGATTAGGATTTACTTTAACCTTAAATGCGGTATCAACACCTACTTCCCGAAACGCTTGTACAATCGACTCCTGAAATGCTGCCATGTTGATATTTAGTACTTTCTGATGAGCTTCTTTGTACCGATCGAATGCCCAGTTGGATTGATTAATATTGTTTCCTACACATAATGCGATCGCTTCCTGATGCTTACCACTTTGCTCTAATTGGCGAATTTGTTTGTCAATATCCAAATACTCTCCGAAAGATCGCAGTGTTTCTATTGCTGCTTCCCGTTCCCCAGGAAAAGTGATATTGTGAAGAGCATCAGCCAGAAATCCTTGAAAACCTGGAACTTTAAATTTCTGATCTTGAGTGGATTGGTAAGCATTCGCTACTGAATTAAAGGTTTGGGTACTCGGTATTTTAGCAATTTGATTTGTTTTCTGAAAAAACGCTTGTTCATGAGTTTTAGCAAAAGTTTTATCTAACAAATAACGACTTTCATCTCCATTGGCGCTATAAGCTAGTACTCTTGCTTGACGCAAATCATAAAGCGAATCAAAAGCATTCTCTTTGGCAACTTTTAAGTTATAAGAAGCAGCACTCAAAGTTTGGTAAGTATAACCCAAAAAGATCAGAGCGATTGCAGATGCCGTTAACAATCCAGGGTTCAATATTCGTCGCATCCGGTAGTTCAAAAATAATTGCACTCCAACTAACACTCCCAGAAGCAGCAGTCCAGAGATTGTCACAATAAAAAAATATTTTAAAGCCGTCGCTTGCTGGTTTAGATAACTAATATTTAGCTGAGTATTATTGACTTCAGCCAGTTTTGTTGCCGCAGGTAACAAAGTTTTATCCATTATTTCTGCGGCAGCTCGATAAGCTTTGATTTTGTTGGCTTCATCGTTTGCTTTATGAAAATCTCGCGCCTGTTGAATCAACTGAATATAGTCTCCTACCTTCGATTGAATTGTTTCGATTGGAATGCGTTCTTGGTCATCAAATGTAATATTTTCAGCAGCAACAACCAGTAATTTAGACAACTTTTCGCGACGATTATTGTACCCTGACACCGCATCCTGATTTTGTCCCGGTTGAGCCAACAACTCATTAACAACATTAGCATCCATGTCTGCTAAACTATCTTTGATTCTTTGAGCATTAAGAATGCTGGGAGCAGAATCTAAACCAACAGTTTTGATAGCTTCTCGTTGTGATTGAACAGATGCGATCGCTATAGTTACGAACAGCAAACTAGTTCCCCAAATAGCAAACAAACTGTTTTTTAAGAGTTTCGGTGTAGAAGTTTTTTTGACTTTTGTTAAAAAGCTGACACTTGTTGTACTCATTGTTTAACTTTATCCTTTAATTTGTATAGCAGAATGCAGAGTTATAAGCCATCATTACGCGAGGAGCTAACAGAAATTCTTGTCCAATGTCCTAGCGTAATTTCATCTCCATTCTTTAAAGGAGTATCAATCATTGGTTTTACTTCAACATTATTGAGTTTCGTGCCATTTGAAGAGCCAATATCGCGTAGCATTAAAGTTCCATCAGGATTGAGATTTAAAACAGCATGACGATGGGAAATCGCATCGTCAAAGTCGAGGGAAATTTCCGGGAAGATTGCCCGTGCTTGACTTGTACGCCCGATTAGATTAGTTGGTCGTTCTAGACGGAAATTTAAAGGAATAAAATTGTCAGGAGGTAGTGGACTTTCTGGCTCGCGGAGTTGAGGATCGATCGCAATTGTAATTTCCCAACTCAACGAAGTAGCAGCAGTGTAAAGTGGAATTACTTTTGGTACTTGGCTTGGTTCTTCTAGTTTGATTGCATCAGAAACAACAGCTGCAACAGGTATTTCTCCATGCGCCCCACTCACAAAGTTATAACCGCAAATTTCGCAGAAATCTCCACTATTCAATTCGTGAGGAGCAGAACAATCTGGACAAGTTAAGTGATTAGTAAAATTAGCTTGTTGATGAGGCAATTCCGTAGAGTTTAATAATTGCTCAGAACTACCTTGAATCCGAGTACCACACTCGGAACAATAATCAGACTCAGTAGAGTTATGCCCTTTGGGACAGAGATAAGTGGACATGGTATCTTCAAATAAATATATTTTGTCATTGCTCAAAAGTTATTTGTCATTTGTTATTTAATTTATTAATCTCTTCACTAATGACCAATGACCAATGACCGATAATTAACGCAAGTTGCTAGTTATTAATTATTTCTTGTTCCCCCCTTAATAAGGGGGGCTAGGGGGGATCTAAGGCTGTGATTACTGGGTTTTGATCCCCCCAACCCCCCTTAATAAGGGGGGCTAAGAAAGAGCCTTAATAAGGGGGGCTAAGAAAGAGCCAGACTTGTAACTAGCAACTTGAGTTAATTATTGATTAGATTTAGGAATTCTAGTGGTTTTTGTCGATCGCGTTTCTAGTGCCATTGCATCTGATGCCGCAACTTCTCGTTTCAAGCGCACAGTTCCCGTGTTAGCATCTTCCACATCCACAACTTTGCGGAGTAACTTAGCTGTTGCTTCGTTGCCAGATTGATGGGCTAGTTGCACCGCTTTACCGAGTTTGGCAGTTGCTACCTCAAAGTTGCCTTGTGCGCGTGCTTCCAATCCTTCCTGAATCGAATGAGCGAGTTCTGCTTGTCCAGTGTAGTGAGCAACACGGCGATCGATCTTAGTAGATTTAGCTTCCTCGTCAGTCCAAATTGCTAGAATCTTTGCTTCCGTAATCTTAGTTTCCACCCCATTCAAGGTATAGATTAAACTGGCACGCCCTGCCAGCATCTCATCACCCACTTTTCCAGGTTGCACTTCAATGCAGAAATGGTAATCGCGGGATTCACCTTTACCCCAAGAACCTGTGGGATAATCGACAATCTGAGGTTTTACTGACTTGCCACGCCCGGTTAAGTCAACAATATCAGGACTTACTTGCTTACAAAAAACAGTACGAGCACCTTGGGGAGTCCACAAGCGAAGATTTACATCGCTGATGTTCTTGCTCATAGCTTTAAGAAGAATTTGCTGAAAATCTGCCTCAATTCCTTGAGCATCGGGAATAATATCAGTCGTGCCTAATAACTTGTGAGAAATTTGCTGGAGTTGTGCTACTTTCCAATCAGTTCCCACTCCCCGACAATCACATTGAAATACACCTTCACATCGCTCTAAGACAGCTAACAAAGCGCGATCGTCACCCTTATCATTTTGACCATCTGTGAGCAAAAGTGCCTGCCGAATCGCATTTGGCATCTTATTGAATTGTGCCAAAGCCTCAGCCAACCAAGTTGAAATTGCAGTTGTTCCATTAGCATCAATATTGCGGACAAGATTAATTGCCCGTTCCTTATTGTGTGGTGTTGCTAACACAACCGGAACAATTACTTTGGCATCACTGGCTCCAGTCACAACAAAAAAGTAAGTGTTTTCTGGCATTAACTGGATCAATTTAATAATTGCTTGTTTAGCAGCGAGAATTTTTGTAGTCTGCTTTGAGCTAGAATTATCACTCTGCATTGAGCCAGAAGTATCACAGATGATGCCAAATAACCGATCGCCATTCGACGTAGCAGAGGTTTCCACAACATCCTCTGAAGTAATTGTCATAATGGCATGAATTTCCCCAAAACCTTGAGGTAAATATTGATTCTGAAAAACTTCCGCTTTGAATTGACTAGTCATTTGATTTTAGATTTCAGTTTGTTATTTACTCAAGTTGCTAGTTAGTTATATTTATTGTTTAGGCTGGTAGTGGGTAATTGGTAGTCGGTAGTAGGATTTTTATGAAATATTTTACTACCAATTACCCACTACCTACTACCAATTACGACTAGAAGTAAAGTAACTAGCAACTTGCGTTATTTGTCATTTGTCATTTGTTATGTGTTAATCTTTTGACATAAGACTAATGACTAAATCGACAAAATTGCCACAGTAATGTTATCGGCTCCTCCTTGCGATCGTGCAAATTCAACCAATCCCTCAGACAAAACAATGGCATTAGGATCGGTGTATCTTTGCACCAGTTCAGCAAGGTGACTAGGAGTATGGATGTAGTTCCACAGACCATCACTACAGAGCAATAGATAACCAGAGCTAGAGATAGTAAATTTAACTACCGAAGGAACGGCATCATTTTCGGCATCCTTTCCTAACCAACGACTAATAGCATGAGCTTGGGGAGATTGTCTTGCCTCTATTTCCGAGAGTTTGCCAGATTTAACTACATCATTGAGCCAAGAATCATCCTCAGTTAGTTGTTGAATATTAGCGCCAGAAATCCAATAAGCACGACTGTCACCCAACCAACCAATTGTGACTTCGGTTCCTTGAACGGATGCGGCAACAATCGTAGTTGAGGGTGGATCATGATCTTCTTCTCTTTGTGATTGATAAGGGATAGCACAAACGGCTTTTAGGGCAGATGCGATCGCTTTTTTCATCGCCAGTTCTGAATCTTCCCCTACAGGTATTGCCTCTACCAAATATTGACAACTTGTATTTGCCGCCATTTTAGCCGCTACCTCTGGAGCCTGAGAACTGGATACTCCATCACAGACAACTAGAACATGATGACGATCGTTGAGGGATTGCAAAGCTAGATAATCTTCATTACGATCGCGCTTGAGTCCTGGATCGCTAACCCCAGCCAATCTTTGAGACACTACCAGTTTTATGCGTTCGTTCGATGCAATATCTGAGATTGGAGCATTGCGAAATCCACACTGAGCGCAATAACCTTCTGCATCAATATCGTTGGCACCGCATTTTAAACAAGTTGTTGTCGGTGATAAACCTTCTGCTATTAAAGGCACACCACAATTCTCACAAAAGCGATCGTCTGCCAGGATAGGACTTTTACAATTAGGACATTGAGTATTAGTCATTTGTTATTGGTTATTTATTATTAAGGCTGTTTGCTAGTTATAATCGATCCCCCCTAACCCCCCTTAACAAGGGGGGAACCGGATCTCAAAGTTGCCTTTTTTAAGGGGGGAACCGGATCTCAAAGTCCCCCTTGTTAAGGGGGATTTAGGGGGATCGCCTACGGCACGCTACGCGAACGAAAATGGTCAGTTGTCATTTGTTATTGGTCATTTGTTAACCTCTTCACCGATAACATTAAAATAATGTTCGAGGACGGACGCGATTAGCTTCATCGACTAATTGAATTTTTTCGTCACCCGTTGTCAGGTGTGCCATCGATCGCAAAACTTTTTCCAATCCCAAGCGCAGTTTCACTTCTTCGAGTGGTTGTCCGAGAATCATAACTGTAGAGGTTGGCGAGAGAGCCTGAGTTGTCAGTAGATGTAAGGCGGTTTCCAAAACTCTTTTATTTAGTTGATAGCGTTCCATACCATCCAAAGCGATCGCTTCTACAACTATGGCTGCATTTTTCAGTTCATTCATTCCAGGTTGAGATTTTTCTCGACTGGTGAGAATGCGGGCAACTTCTACCCGCGATCGAGTAAACAAACTTGAAGATTGTGGCACTTGTTCCAAAGCTGTAACTGCTTCATTACGCTTATTTTGATGGATCAGACAACGTGCTAAACCGAACGCCGCAGAAACGTAGCCCGGATCGGTGCGAAGCACTAACTCATACATCTTGATGGCAAAAGGAAAATCACCAGCTTTTTCTGCACACAGAGCGATCGCCAATTTAGGAGCCAGTTCTCCAGGCAAATCGAAATAAACCTGATCGAAAGCTTTCTTTGCTTCCTGTGCCTTTCCTGCTGCCATCTGCAATCGTCCACGATACCAGAGTACTCGCCAATCCCAAGGGTCTTTTTCCTCAATAGTTGCCAGAATTTTTTCTGCCTGCAACATAGTGCCACCTAAATCAATTAAGCTATTCGCTAATCGGAATAGAGCTTCTTTTGATTTGGGAAACTGATTAGCTATCTGAGTCAGGCTTTCGATGCGACGATTGAGGTCTGCGATCGCACTAGCATTCATAACTTGATTAAACGCCGGATCGGTAGCATCCAATAGAGGAATTGGTAAGTGGTAAAACTGGGGTTTAATGGGGGTAAAATCATTTGCCGCAGTCAGAGGGAGCAAATCCCCACCAAATAGAACACTGGAAGCAGGACGGGGATTACCCGTTTCTAGAGCCACGACTTCCCGCAACACACCTAACAATTGATCTGCCATCTCATCGGCAGATTGAAAGCGATCGTCAGGATTTTCCGCAGTTGCCTTGAGCAGAAAACGATAGAGCGATTCTTGTTGAGCAAACAAAGGTTCTTCTTGCGGACTTGGCAAAGTGTATTGATGGGTGCTGCCAAAGCCTGAGAAGTCACACAATAACACCGCTAGAGTTCGCCCTACTGTATAAAGGTCAGAGACAACCGTTGGCCCCATTTCTGCTACTTCCGGTGCGCTGTAGCCAACTGTACCGTAAATGTCGCCTTCTGGGTCGTCAATCCGACGAACACCGCCCATATCGATTAGTTTGACATCATTGCCTTCGAGCATCATGTTATCGGGCTTAAAGTCGCAGTAAACTAGCCCTTGGGTGTGTAGGTAAGCGAAGGCTCCCAGGATGCGATGGATGTAAGCGATCGCTTCCGATACAGGCAAAGGCCCTCGTTCTTTGCGAATCTGCTTCAGCGTCTGACCACCGACATACTCCATGACAATGAAGCCTTCGGTGCCATGATTGACAAAGTTGTAAATCCCAACAATATTGCCGTGCTTGACCGATGCTAGAAATTTACGTTCGGCAACAGCGACGGCTGCACTGGCAGCGTCTTCACTATTCAACAACCCTTTGAGAACTATGTAACGGGACAGGGTGTTGTCGAAACCCAAGTAAATCCAGCCTAATCCACCGTAGGCGATCGCACCCTTTACCTCATACTGCCCCGCAATCAGATCCTTCGGATTTAACGTTGGGATGAAAGAGTACTTCTGCCCACACTTACTGCAAAAACCCTTCTCCCGACGCAACGGATTATTACAGTTGTTGCAAAATCTTTTATTTTCCGGCACTTTCGGATCGGGCAGAATCAATTTTTCTGGTTCTGTAGAGGGCAGTTCTGGAATTGAAACTAACCCCGCCCCTAACTGTTTGCGACTACTGCGGGCAGAGGTAGAAGTTGTGCGCCGAGAGCCTTTGGAACGATTAGTCAAAGGAGAAGACCCCGTTCCGGTAGTAACCGGAGAACTTCTTCCCGTAGGCGTTGTCATCTGTTTTTGGCTACTCGTTTGCGATCTCAGTGCCGCTAATCCACAAACATTGCAATAACCATCTTCAATAGTTCCACTGCATCCAGGGCGTTTACAAAGTTCATTCATAAGTTTGTTATTGGTTATTTTCTACCTTCTGCCTTCTGCCTTTCTTCTACACAATGACTAATAGCTATTTAATTCTTTTTCATACTTTTTAATTATTTCTATTGCTTTAGCCAAATCTGTAGGACGATTATAAAGAATTTGTTTTGCTTGGGCGGCGAGGTCAGATAAAATTGGGTCTTCTGCTTTTTGGCGTGCGAGAGCTTTAGCTTTGAGTGCCTCTAAGCGACCTCGGAGTTCGCGACGAGTTTCTAGGGGATAATTGTTTTTAGTAACGGCTTGTTGTTCGTTAGCGATCGCACTTTTTACCTTCACCATCCAGTTTTCTAAACCCACCTGAATCGGGCTAATTAATCCTTCAGCAAATCGAGTTTCTAAGCGGGATAACCACTGGCGCATTGCTTCTAACTGGTCGTTGGGTAAAGGAGATTGTAACCCAGAACGATCGGTTACTTTTTCCAGACTTTCATTGTATGCCATCTCTGCTTGCTGTTTCAAATCTGCAAGTTGTAGTAGCAAAGTATTAGCCGATCGTAGTCCGTCTTGGACTTGATTATATTGCTGCCAAATCTGATTTAAACTGTTTTTTGCTCGTTCAATTAGCGGCTGAATTTGCTGCTCAAACTCATCACTTACTCCCAAGGGATCTTCCGCTACTCGATCGCGCAAAGGTGCAAGAGTTTGCTGTGCTGCTTTCAAATCTATCAAGTCATCCACTCTAAGAGTTTTCGCCTGTTGCTGTAAAGTCTGAATCTCAGCTACAGCCTGGGCTAGTTTTGGCTCTAAACTAGACCAAGCCCGATCGACTGCTAAAATCGTATCTCTGGCAGTTTCAAAAGTGCTGGACATCATTGCCAAAAGCTCATCCGGTGTCACTGAGTAAATGCTTTCCGTTGGACTTAGCAAACTCCTTTGTGCCAGAGGAACTTGTACAACAGACAATTGAATAGATCGCCCAGTTAACAGATCTTCGATCGGTCGCAGTTTCTCACTACTTCCTAGAAATCGCGGGACTTGTTTGCGTAATGTTGCCGCTTGGTTAATTGTTGCCAGCAACAGATCCAAGTGTACAAAAACTTGTGCGATCGCATCGAGGGCCCAAGCAACCTGCGTTGCAGTAGTTCCAGTCAGTTTAGCCTTCGACAGTCCAGCTTCACCTGCCAAACGTTGATAGGTGACAAGTTCCTGAAGGGCAAGTATATTCTGACTTGCGCGGTCTAACCTTATTTTCCAATCAGCCAGTAATTGGTCAATTTGTTCGAGTATCACCTGTGTATTGGGAATTTGAGTAAGAAGTTATTTCAAATCATGGCTCAAATATAGCGAATAGGTTGTTTCTTTTTAATGGGTGTATGTGCGATTCCTGCTTATGGCACAAGGAAATTGGCACAAATGAGTGCGATCGTACCATTCTCTAATGACCCATTACCCCTATCGCAAATAGCGGATTTTTACCGTGACGCTAAAACGGCAGGTGCAAGATCTCAGTTGACCGAACTACTGGCGTTTAATTTATAGTAAATATTCGCGTTCTGATAAATTAGGTATACATCTACCTCACGATATTATTGTATCTAAAACCTAAGATGGATGGCAATACTTCTGCATCATGGAATCATGAAACACAGGTAGTAAACGCCTTATTACTAAAATAAGTTTGCTTCTGATTTTTGTGCTTGTAGAAACGCTGAAAAAGAGAATAATTTCATGGAAAATACATTATTTGATCGAGTATTTCGAGACAGCGAAGGCAACATTGTTATAGCTCAACCTCCAAATTTACCGCTCATTGTTGGGGTTGTAGCTAGTTTGTTACAGATAATTTCGCCTATGGCTAAAATTAATCTTGGATTGGATTTAATAGCCTTTGGTTCTTTATTTACTTGGGCTTGGTTAGAATTATTTGAAGGTGTTAATTACTTTCGGAGAGCATTAGGTCTTATTGTACTTGTTGGTTTGATTGCATGGAAAGTTCAATAAGATGATTTAATTTTTCAGATAGTGCTTTATAGCATATTCATCTACTTTATTGGGAATATGTTTACAATTTTCCAATTAGAAGACTATTTCGCCAACTTCCTGATAAATTTTTTCTGGCGATAACTCACTCCCAACACCCATAAAAATAGTATTTGTTATTCAGCTAATCTATACTTAATTTTTATTAGTTCGGTACAGATTGCCGGATTTCTGTAAAACTTAAATCTTGCTCCAGTAAGGAGGTAGAACCTCCCAACCCTCGTTACCAGGTTGAACCTGGTAACGAGAAATACAGGCTCCGCCTCAGAAGTGCAAGATATCAGTAAAATACAGCAATCTGTAAATAAGTAACTACTCAAATCTGTAACAATAACTTCAGCAGCCAAAGTTAGTCGCCACAATTGAGGTAGTTGCTATTAACCCAACCTTCCAAACCATTAACGCTACCATTTGGCCCTCTAACAACGCGGACATAAACCCAAGGATCTGCCCCTGCCCTAATCAGACTCACCGTATTTCCATTATTAAGACCCGCTTTGCTTCTACCATTAGGCGTGAACCGCAGTGCCAGTTGTCCGGTTTCAATTCCTACTACTTCACAAGCCCCAGAGGTATTTTGACTACTCGCCCCGCTGCAAGAAAGGTAATTGGAATTGACCCAACCTTGTAAATCATTAACTCTGGAATTTGGGCCTGCCAGAACTCGCACATAAACCCAAGGGTTCGGCCCTTTTCTAACCAAAGCGACGGTATTACCGTTATCTAGACCAGCTTTGGATTGACCATTAGGAGTAAAGCGCAGTGCTAATTGTCCAGTTTGGATATTGGCTACACTGCAAGTTGTTTGTTGAGCTATTAGCTGGGCTTGGGTGTTTTTGGGAATTGCGATCGCGGGTAAATTTACCCCCATCATCGACAGGGATAAAATGGGAATTGTTACTAAAGAATTGATGAAATTTTTGCTGTTTGTCATGGTCAGTTTGTGGGAAGACATTTAACACTTATGGTGGGAAACAGGAGTGCTTGGGGACTAATTAAGTTTGTTGTAACGAGTTTAGTCGCTTTTTTCTGGATAAAAACACTGAAGCTTTTACAACTAACGGCTAATTTTTTATTAACGAGTTTAGTCGCTTTTTTCCAGGATAAAAACACTGAAGTGTTTACAACAAACCAGATTTATTATAGGTGCTTTTGGGCTATTATTAACCAATGACCAATAATTAATGACTAATAATGAAAATTGCTACTTGGAATGTTAACTCAGTTCGCACTCGCTTAGAACAAGTAACCAATTGGTTGCAGGAAAATCCAGTTGATGTTTTGTGTTTGCAAGAAACCAAAGTTGTAGATGACTTATTTCCCATAACAGCTTTTGAAAGTTTGGGTTATCAAGCTTATATTTCTGGGCAAAAATCTTACAATGGTGTTGCTTTAATTAGTCGTCAACCTTTGGTGGAAGTTAGCCAAGGTTTTGCACCAATTTTAGGTGAAAATCTTGTAGGAAATTTTGACGAACAAAAGCGAGTCATTACTGGTGTACTAGGTGATATTCGCGTTGTTAATCTTTATGTTCCCAATGGTTCTGTAGTGGGTAGTGAAAAGTACGAATATAAGTTAAAATGGTTGATTGTTTTGCGCGAATACTTACAAAATTTGTTAGAAAGAACGCCTAATCATCTTTGTGTTTGTGGTGATTTTAATGTTGCTTTAGAAGATATAGATATTCATAATCCCAAAGGTAGAGAAACTAAGGTAATGGCAACAGATTTAGAACGTCAAGGCTTAAAAACTGTATTAGAATTAGGGTTAATTGATGTGTTTCGGAAATTCATTTCTGAAGGCGGACATTATAGTTGGTGGGATTATCGAACTGGTGGTTTTAAGCGAAATTGGGGTTGGCGAATCGATCATATTTATCTTACTCCTGGTTTGTGCGATCGGGCCACAAATTGTACCATTGATATTGAACCAAGAAAATTAACCCAACCTAGCGACCACACCCCAGTAATTGTTACCTTGGAATAACTATGACTAGAACTGACACTGCTTGGCAAAATGCCGAATTAGCCCAAACTTTTCTCGAAGGAGTACGCGGAGGTATTCCCCTTGCGTCAGAGCAAATTAATCTAATGCTAAAAATTATAAGTTTAGCTCTGCCAAAAGTGGAAACTTTTTTAGATTTAGGTTGCGGCGATGGCGTTTTAGGTCGAGCAATTTTGGCTAAATACCCCCATGCTAAAGGGGTATTTTTGGACTTTTCCGAAACAATGTTAGCAGCAGCTAAAAGCAAACTGGGAAATAGTCAAAATGCCGAGTTTATTTCCCAAGATTTTGGGATTAAAGATTGGGTAAATGTAGTAAAAAGGCAAGAAGGATTTGATTTAATCGTTTCTGGTTTTGCCATTCATCATCAAACTGATGAACGGAAAAAAGAAATTTATCAAGAGATTTTTGATTTGCTAAAACCAGGCGGTTTATTCTTGAATCTAGAACATATACAATCTCCAAGTCAATGGGTAGAAACCGTATTTTGTGAAGTTTTTATTGACTCGTTGTATGAGTTTCATCAGCGCAATCGATCAGGAAAAACCAGGGAAGAAATTGCTCAAGAATATTACCACAGACCTGATAAAGTAGCGAACATTTTAGCGCCTTTAGAAGTTCAGTGTCAATGGTTGAGAGAAATCGGTTTTATCAATGTTGATTGTTACTTTAAAGTTTTGGAAATAGCTTTGTTTGGGGGAATGAAGGCAAGTATTTGACAAAAACAGGAAAATATTTAGGTCTATGAAAAGCACTTTTCATAATGCAACTGTTGCAATCAAGGAATGGATTTTGTTTTATTGGATTGCTCCCGCTTTGTCTCGGCTGCCAATACGAACACTTGATAAACTAAATCATCGATTAACTGATTGGGCGCAATTGGGATTTTATCATCAAGAAAATGCTCTAATTCCGCCTCCGAATCTAAATGAAAATCGGATAGTCTTTTTTGGTGATTCGATTACCGAATTTTGGGATTTAGCCAGCTATTTTCCCGACAAACCTTACATTAATCGCGGGATTGCTGGGCAAACTACGCAGCAAATGTTAATTCGCTTTCGCCCGGATGCGATCGCACTTAAACCAAAAGTTGTGTTGATTTTAGCTGGAATAAATGATATTGCAGGTAACACAGGTTTGGTGACTTTGGCAATGATTGAGGATAATTATGCTTCAATGGCAGAACTCGCGCAAGCTAACCAAATCCAAGTTATTTTTGCTTCAGTTTTACCCATTAATGACTATAGTTCGATCGATCGATCGCAAATACATTTACCTTCTAAAATTCGCGCCCTCAACGATTGGCTACAACGCTACTGTTTGGAGCATAATCACATTTACCTCGATTATTACAGCCAAATGCTAGATCCCAAAGGAATGCTAAAAGCAGACTTAGCAGATGATGGATTACATCCTAACCCCAAAGGTTATCAAATTATGGCTTTGCTGGCTGAATCTGCAATTGAACAAGCACTGCAAAAACTGAATTGTCCAAAACCCAACCTTACAGAGTTTTAAGTTAATATTGTCTCCTTGTCCTCTTGTCTCCTTGTCCTCTTGTCCTCTTGTCCTCTTGTCCCCTTGTCCTCTTGTCCCCTTGTCCTCTTGTCCCCTTGTCCCC
>NZ_JADEWG010000136.1 GCF_015207735.1 [Phormidium] sp. LEGE 05292 | reverse complement strand
CGGAACTTGGATCGTAGATCCGAACGCTTCAGGAGATTTGGCCTCTACTTTGGCTGGAGCAATCCTGCCAGAGCAAGCTGAGTCTATGAATGAAGAATCACCGCTGCTTTAGCACGGTGAGTGTCAAAGACTACTGTCATTGTGCCAAATTAAGTGTCGTAGTGACAAATTGATGTCGTTGAATAGGCAGTGATAAATTACTGTCATCCTTATTAGCTTTGGCAAATAATTAAATTTATTAATTTTGGTGAATCAAAAATAAAAAAATCCTTTAATTTTCGAGTTTACTCAGCTGAGTAACCTTAACTTGCTTAAAATTATGGAAGATAACATTTCATTTTGATGGTGATTGGATTTTAAAATAATTTCTTTAAATGGATGTAGCGTTCCGATAAAAATCTTTAAACTCTCGTACCTTACCGATCAAGACTTTAACGATTGGCTTTTGCAAAAAGTCAGTTGAATTTAAGCGTGCATCTTCCCTGCCGATCGTAGGCAGTTGATCTCGCTATCTTGAATTGATTTAATTAAAAAGAGAGGCTCTCGATGAATCCACAGAAACAGAGTCGTAAACGCGGTGTGATCTTAACACCTCAAGGATTAAAGAAACTCCAAGAAGCAAAATTTGAAGCGGAAAGTGAAGAGAACTACAATAAACCTTATACGCTTGAAGTTTTAAGCGATCGCACTAGCTTAGACCCAAGTACCCTAATCAAAGTATTCGCTGGCGAAGTTGGAGTTGATAAACGTACCCTTAGTCGCTGCTTTAGAGCTTTTAATCTACATCTGGAACAAAGTGATTATTTCCTGCCTTCCGAAACTCTTAGTTTAACTCCTTTCCCTCACCCTAAAATTGAGTCCAGTTTATCTAAATCTGATTACTTTACTTCCTACTCCTCACGCAACGAATCTCTTGGAAAGCTAATCACTTTACGACAAGCTACTCCACAAGAGCCTACTAAATACTTACAGCATTCAGCACCAAATATAAGTTGGGGCGAAGCACCAGATGTTTCTGTGTTTTACGGACGCACAGAAGAACTAATAATGCTAAATCACTGGATTATGAAAGAGCATTGCCGATTGGTGATGCTCTTAGGTATAGGTGGAATGGGTAAAACTTATCTATCTGTCAAACTGGCGCAGCAAATACAGAGTAAGTTCGATTTCGTCATCTGGCGCAGTCTTCGTAACGCTCCATCAATTCCAGAACTTTTGGCAGGATTAATTCAGTTTCTGTCTAATCAGCAGGAAACAGATTTGCCAGAATCTGTAGACCGCAGAATTTTACGTTTGATAGAGTATCTGCAAAGTCATCGCTGTTTGCTGATTTTTGATAGTGGAGAATCAATACTCCGCCGTTCCGAGAGTTCTGGGGACAAACTAAGCCAACATCCTAGAGTTTATCGAGAAGGATATGAAGATTATGGTCAGCTATTCAGATGCCTGGGAGAAATGCCCCATCAAAGCTGTCTGCTATTGACTAGTCGTGAAAAACCAAAATGGTTAGGGTTTAAAGAAGGGAAAAACTTACCGATTCGGTCTTTCAAATTAAGTGAGTTACAACTAAAGGACGTTCAAGAAATTCTCACAGCTAAAGGATGCTGTTGCCAATCCCTAGCACTCTGTAAAAAGTTAAAAGATTTTTATGCAGGAAATCCTTTAAACTTGAAAGTAGCCTCTAAAACGATTTGTAATGTTTTTAACGGGTGTCTTGATGAATTCTTCCGGCAAAAGGTGACAGTTTTCGGAGAAATTAAAGTCATTTTAGACCAGCAAATTAATTGTTTGTCAACCTCGGAAAGAATGATTATGTTTGAGATAGCCACTCATCAAATACCCGTAAGATTTTCAGAGTTACGAGAAAAAATTGTGGATCAAATCTCTTCTTCAGAAATTCTAGAAGCCTTAGAATCTTTAGAAGAGCGATCGCTAATCGAAAAAAAACAGGCTCTCTTTTCTTTACAGCCCGTTGTCCAAGAATATATCATTGAGCAATTAATTGGCAGCAACAGTCAACCTAAACAATTAGAGTTATCAAGGAACCTATTTCAGGAGCCAATGATTACTTGCGAATGGAAAGATAGCTGTAGCAATTGCAATCCTCAACACTTTACCCACAATCATTAGACATCTCCAAAAAAGAATGTAAAGACATTGCACAAACAAGAATGTAGAGACTTTGTAGGCAACATCTCTACAAAAGTTTTATCTAACAACGTAAGGTTATACCAATTCTCTCCAATTCTCTATGAAGATGCGCTGCACGGAACCCCACCCCAAACCCCTCCCCGTATACGGGGAGGGGCAATGATTAAGCGCAACTTTACGGAGAATTGGTATTAGGCTAAAGATCCTTAACTTTCTGACTAACTTCCTTAATTTCACTTGCCGAAACAAAAAGAAAGGCTCAAACTGAAATGAAGATTCCAACTAGAGTCAAATCTAGGAGATTCTTATCAAGTGCAGTCTAAAATTAGGTTCCTTGATTCATCAACGTTTGTAAGTTCAATTCCTACCTACTTTGCGTTTTTAGGAGATGTTTATGGATGCTGTAAAACTGCAAGCAGCTATCGATCTGGCTAACGCTAACTGGCAAGCAGGTGCAACAAGTATATCTGAATTGTCAGAAGACGAAAAACAAAAACGTTTAGGCTATACTCCTGCTCCCGGTGAACCCTCATTAGAAGAACGTGAACAAATAGCACGAATCAACTACGGAGCCTTCCAAACTGCACAAGCTCACGGTCAGGCTTTTGGATATCCAACCTCTTACGATTTACGGACGGGTGGCTTTGTCACAGCAATTCAGGATCAAGCCAGCTGTGGTTCTTGCGTCGCTTTCGGTACAGTCGCCACAATTGAAGCAACCTTCCGCCGTCAGCGAAATAATCCAAACTTGAATGTTAACCTGTCGGAAGCACACTTATTCTACTGCTATGCCAAGAATGAAGGCATGAACTGCGGTACAGGATGGTATCCTGACCATGCAATGGAAGCCGCCAAAAAGGGAATTGTTGACGAGGCTTGCTTCCCCTATACAGCAGGAGATCAGGACTGCAAACTTTGTTCCGATTGGCAAAACCGCCTGGTGAGCATTACTGGCTATCACAAAATCACTGATGTCTCTGCAATGAAAGAGTGGTTGTCTAGTCGTGGTGCATTAAGTGCTTGCTTCAATGTCTACAACGATTTCTTCCATTACAAGAGCGGTGTCTATCGTCATGTTACTGGCACTTTAGCAGGTGGACACTGTATTTCGATCGTTGGTTATGATGACGCTCAGGGATGCTGGATTTGCAAGAACAGTTGGGGAACTGGCTGGGGTGAACAAGGCTTTTTCAGGATTGCTTATGGCGAGTGTGGTATGGAAGCTTGGGTCTATGCAGTAGATGGCATTGATGAAACAGGCTGGTTGAGTAATGTTACGGTTCAAGGTCTTTGGACTAATAATTCTGACCTAAACTCATACGTCTATTTAAGCAACGGTATTGGCTGGCGTAGACTATGCACCTCCAATGTCAATGCTCACCTTGATATGCTCACACAATTAGCTGCTTCCAAACAGCAAAATCATGCTGTTTCCGTTTATGAACTTCATGGAGTGATTACTCAGGTTTATGCCTGGTAACTACAACTCCCAAATTGATAATAATTCAGGTTGCCAAACACGATCTGTTAAACAATCAATCATTTTGAATGGGAGTTTACATCTGTTGGGCACTCACTCACAATTCCTGGAAAGCTTTTAAAGCAATTTACATAACATATCAGGTTTCATTCAAGAGGTTAATCATGAGCCAGCAATTTGAAACAAAATCCCCCATAACAAGCGATCGATCCTGCGAACCCTGTCAAACATCTATGCCAACTATGACCCTATCAACTCAAAGTAATGGTTCTACCAGTCAAAGTACCGCATTGCTCAATTATCCAACAGAAAATCCACCCGCCACTGTGACTGCTGCTGCCGCTGCCGCTGCGATCGAAGACTACCCTACCCAAGAACCGCCCAGTCAATTACAATTAGTGGCACAGAGTAAAGCTGTTAGCGCGGGTTGGCAAACTGATAAGAAAATAACTGGTTTGTGGAGTATTTGTTCCGATCAGCGGAACGCCTTTATGTACGTTGATGGAATGGGTTGGCGCAAATTTGCCGATAATTCTGATAGTGCAATCATGGCATTTAATATCATTGCCGCTCATGCCAAAGTTACTGGTAAAGGTACCTATTTCTATGAAGGCGATGATGGCAAAGTAAATACTCTTTACGTCTGGTAATCTTTTTTCCTGTAACCACTTAAGTTGATAGCAGGTTACATTCAACTGTTGACGGTTGAAAGTTGAATAGCAGTATTCACTAGGCAACCGTCAACGACCAGAGAAAACAATTCTAATTTTAAGGGGATGAAATCCAACAATTTCTATCTCTTATCTATACAAATTTGTAAATTCACATACCATTTATTTCGGTTTAATCACGCTCTATGTCTGAAGTAAATCTAACTCAAGTTGATAATGGCAAAGTCATAACGCTCAAGCGCGGACAGATACTCACACTTCGTTTGGACGAAAATCCAACCACAGGCTATCGCTGGTCAAACCCTACTTTTAATGCACAGGTTTTACAACTCAATAGTGACAACTTTAATCTACCTAGTAATTCTGCGATCGGCGGAGGAGGACAGCGTGTGTTCACCTTTCAAGCCAATAATTCCGGTCAAGTAAGATTACAATTTAAAAAATTGCGCGAGTGGGTTGGTGATTCATCTACTATTGAGCAATTTGAAGTTACTATTCAAGTTACTGAATAGCTGAGGTTTGGCAGTAGCTTATATTAGCAAAATTCATAATTACTCAACGAAAAAGTAGTACCAATAACAAGTGATATAGCTCCGAAAATAAATACCAACTAAATTTCAACACGGAGTTCTTATGATGGATGAGCAGCAGCAGATGTTCGATGTATATCTTCAGGAATATAGCAAACTGAAGGATGAGCAGGCACAACGAATAGGCTTTCGAGATAATCTGTTGTATGTGACTCTAGGCTTATTCGCTACGGTGTTGGCGTTGACAATGGGCGAAAAAGCCAATCCCTATGCGCTGTTGGTGCTTCCCTGGGTAAGTCTGGTATTAGGGTGGACTTATTTAGTAAATGACCAGAAAATTTCAGCGATCGGTCAATATATTCGCTACACACTGGTTAAAAAAATCAGTAATTTGGCTTGTCGAGCAGATGCAGATATTGAAGAAATTGAATCTATGTTTGGTTGGGAAATTGCTCATAGGAGCGATCGACATCGCAAGCGACGAAAGATTGAGCAATTAACTATTGATGAAATTGCGTTTGTGCTGTCCGGTATTGTGGCGCTGATAGCTTTTGGTTATATGGTGCGGGAAGTGCAGTGGATCGTTCAGATTATACGTTGGACTGAGCTGATATTGTTACTAATTTTAGGTTGGGAGATTTTTGTTTACGCTGATTTAGCTAAGGGACGGTAGTACTTCATATTGAATAATCTTTGGTGGTAAAAATGACTTCAGAACCTTTTCATGCAGTAATTTTGACGGCTCTTCCCATTGAGTATAAAGCTGTACGCGCTCACTTAACTGATCTTCAAGAAGAAACCGATCCCCAAGGGACAGTCTACGAGCAGGGCAAGTTCATCGCTAATGGTTCAATCTGGGATGTAGCAATTGCTCAAATTGGAGCAGGAATTATCGGTGCAGCACGGGCAACAGCGCAAGCAATCAACAACTTCCAACCAGATGTTATCCTCTTTGTCGGCGTAGCTGGAGGCATCAAGGATGTTGCACTCGGTGATGTCGTTGCTGCAACCAAAATTTACGAATATGAGTTTGGCAAGGCGGAGAAAAAATTCAAGCCTAGACCGGAAGTTGGGTTAAGTAACTTTAACTTAGTACAACGAGCTAGAGCCGAAGCCAGTAGTTCAGATTGGCAACAAAGAATAAGACCAGCACCACTCTCAACTCCAAAGGTTCATGTCGCTCCGATTGCGTCTGGCGAAAAGGTGATTGCTTCAATCGAATCAAAGTTGTTTGAGTTTTTGCGATCAAACTATGAAGATGCGATCGCTGTTGAAATGGAGGGATTTGGCTTTCTGAATGCAACTCATGCTCATCAGCAGGTCTCTGCGTTAGTCATTCGGGGCATCTCCGATCTAATTTTCAATAAGACCGAGGTAGACAAGAAAGGCTATCAGGAGATTGCTGCTTGTCATGCGAGTGCGTTTGCATTTCAAGTTCTAGCGAAGTTTATTCCTCCACTTACTCCACCTCCTATTCGAGAAGACGTAGACCGTCTTCTAAAGGAATACTCTCAAGACTTTAAAAAGATATCTGATTCGTTGAAAAAAGGGAGATTAATTATCTTTCTTGGTTCGGGCATCAATTCTTCTCCTGATACCCCAGAGCCAAAGAATAGACCCCCAAGTGATATAACAATAGCTAAATTTATGGCTACAGATAAACATTTAAATCAAAGTTCACTAGAAGAGTTAGTAGGTTTACCTTGTGAAATCTGTCCTACTGAGCTAGAAAAAAGACCCAGTGGGAGAGGTAATAGCAACGAGCAAGAGCCAAAAAATGTGTGTCCAGTAATAGATAGAATAAATCAGTCTAAAGATAAAGTTCTCCACTTAGAATATCAACAGAATTTATCATTTGCTAGGCTATCTTTGCGCTGTATGAGTCAATACCTTATAAACGAAAGTGGAGAGAGAACAGCTGCGTCTAGAGTACTTAGAAAACTATTAACAGATCAAAATTACGAACCAAATGATGTACAAAAATATTTTGCCGATCTAGCACTGGCTATTGAAAAAATTAACAGGAGATCTAATAATAAGTTCTCTCAATTAATAATTATGACGACTAATTATGACTTTGGTTTAGAAAAAGCTTTCGCAGAAAAAGAATTAGATATTGATATACTATATTACTATGTTATAGAAAATAAATTGTTGCACAAATCATACAAATCAATAACGCATGAAAAAAAATATGAATACAATGAGTATCAAGGTACAGCAATTAGCCAAGAATATAAGGAATTGCTACCTGATTCCGGTGATGAAGTGGCAAAAGCTACAAAGCCAATTATCTTGAAGTTATATGGTGGAGCTTTATGTGAAACCAAGAATATTTATAGTAATTTTGTTATTACTGAAACGGAACACTTTGACTTTCTCAACTCCTTAAAAGGCTATGCTCAAGTCTTTCCTACAAATCTTACTGACTATTTAACAAAAAGCGATATTTTACTGATTGGCTACAGCGCCAACAATACTGAGTTAAAAAATATCTTACACTGCCTTTTTGATAATACTAATCCAAGCAGGTGGCAACAAATTCCCGATCCAAACGATCCATACAGACTTCGAGGTTGGCTAATTGATAAATCTAATCCTGGAGACATAAACAATGAAAAATACTGGGATCATTGGGAAATAAAACTAATTCCATACTCCTGGGATATTTTTATTGAGGCATTGAAAAAAGAGATTCGATTATAACGTAAAAAATTTTTTCTTGGTGCAGAAGAAGGTGTAAATATGGAAAAAACAATGCTTGAACCATATAGAGGTATTCCTCCTTACAGAGAGGAAGATTCTATATTTTACTTCGGAAGGGAATCTTGGCGAAATAAAGTCATCAAGTATCTAAAGCTTCATAAACTAACAGTACTTTATGGTCAAAGTGGGGTTGGCAAAAGCTCTCTTCTTCAAGCTGGTGTTACTAGTTTGTTGCGAGAAGAGGCGGAGAATAATCGAAAAATTATTGGAGTGCCAAAACTTGCTACTATTGTTTTCAACGAATGGGAGCCAACAGGGGATGACCTGACATATTCAGATATAGAAAAACAACTGTTAAATAGAATTCAGAAGAAAATTCTAGAAGAAATTGTTCAAGTAACAAAAGATGATTCTGTTCAAGAAAAATCAGAAAAGATCAAAGCCCAGAAAAAACAAGAAGCAGAGGAAAAAGAGAATTTATTGCCCTCTGACTGGATTCTAGATTTAATGACATACATAGAAATCCTCAGTGGGAAATTTCAAGATGGTAAGCTATTAATCATTTTAGATCCGTTTGAAAATTATTTCCTGTACAATCTTTCCCTAAAGAATGAATTTTTGAAGTTTTTGTCAGAAGCGGTTAATTATTGTAGCTTACCTGTTAATTTTCTCATTTCACTTCGTTCAGACGCTTACTACCAACTTGAACAATTGAAAAGTGATATACCCAGTATTTTCGATCATTGTTTAGAACTTAACCATCTTGAGAAAGAATCAGCGAGACAGGCTATTATAAAGCCGCTTAATCGATACAATTGCCAACAGACCATTGTTAACCATTTAAAGAAATTCCGTTTAACAATTTTAGTGGGAGGAAGTAAAATTGGTAAGAGCTTCATACTGAAAAAAGGAGTTGTTCCCTATCTTGATTCGGAATTAAAAGAAAATTTAGACAAATCCGAACAATCCCTATTTCCTACTGTTATTCTTGATGATTGGAAAACAGAATCCCTTAATGAACTCATCAAGAATATTGAGACTAAAATCGCTCCAATTTTAGAAATAAAATTATCGAAGTCTCGATCAACAGATAAGCTAGATAATATCTTTAAAGCTTGGAGTAATTTTCCAAAAGTCAAACAGAGTAATAGTCAGTTATTAATTATACTTGACTACTTTAAAGAAGATGGACACCATTCTACAAATCAAGAACTATTTAGTACTTTATTGCATCAGCTTCTCACTAGTAATGATTGGTCAGTTCATTGCCTCATTTCCCTTAGAGAAGACGATTTAGAGAGCTTTTACACTTTAATTTCTGAATTTAAAGATAAAATTCCAGCATTTGACGATCAATACTTTGAACTATCTGAAGATTCTATCTGCATTAAATCATTTAAGGATAAAAATCAACAATTTTCCAGTCAAAAAACAGTTGAATTTGAAGACAATTTAGTTGATAATATCTTAAAGGAGTTATGCAATAAAGATAAATTACTACATAGTAATAATGAAACATCAACTGAAGTTCGGGTTGCTGCGCCCTACCTCCAAATTGTAATGACTCGACTTTGGGAAGAAAAAGAATGTCAGAATGGCTTACATATTATAACTAAAAAGAAATTTGATGATGCCGCAAAACCAGATAATTTAGACTTTGTGGATGTAATTGTCAAGGAATATGTAGAGCAAAAAATATCGCAACTCTTTTCTAAAGAGGGTAAATCTGAAAAGACTAAACAAGATGAGAAAACAGCAAAGCACGTTCTTTCTTACTTTTTAACCCCATCAGGTGGCAAAAACCTCTTGTCTGGAGATGATTTAGTTAAATATGCTCAAGAAGAGGCTGATAAATTCAATCTTCCTTGGATATTGAAGGAGGAGAAAGTCAATGAAATTTTGAAAAAACTAAGTGATGCAAGGATTTTACGTTCAGTTGGATTGTCATCAAAGCCAAGTTACGAAATCTACCTCAGTCAACTGGGCAAAGTCATTCGCCAGATTCGTACAGAATATTTAAGCTATGTTCGCAGTCTTACAATCGCACAAAGATTGCCAGCCCAAGCGTTATCTCTGCTGAAATACAAACAAGATGATTTAGCTGCTTTGCTGACACTTCATGCGTATAACAAGCTTAAGGAAAATGGAGATGTATATAGTTTATCGCAAGTTGATTCAGCAATACGAGAGATTTTGAATAAACATCGTTTTAGCTGTCTTTTTGAAAAACCTGATTATAATGAGAGTGACATTTTCCAGCCGACTTTTTGGCAAGCAGCATTCAATCCAAAGATGGACATGGTAGCAGCCAGTCAGCAAAGAGGAGAATTGTGGCTGTGGGATTTAAGCCAAAGCAATCTTACAACTAAGTCTTTTCAAATTTATGAGGATCATAACTTTAGAAATCGAGAATTCTTAGATCTACCAATAGCATTCAATCCAGATGGCAGCCTTTTAGCTTCAATCTGTCAGAACAACACAGAGAAAAAAGAGACTGTGACAATATGGGAAGTGGATCGGTTAATGTCGTGGGATGGTCAACCTCCTACTCCTAAAGCTAAGTTCCAGCTGCCAAGCAAAGGACAGATCATGTCAGTAGCATTCCAACCCCCTAATGGACAGATAGTTGCTACCGTTAGTTGGCAGGGTCATGTTACGTTATGGGATCTCAATAAAGCTGAGAAACCAGTTTTATGCCGGAACATAGAGACAAAAAAAGAAAATAATTGGATTTGGTCAGTTGCCTTTAGCGCAGATGGAAACATGATTGCTATCGGAGGCAAGTATGGAGTTTATCTTTGGGAGTTGTTTACTAAATCAGAATTTATTGCTCGTAAGACAATAATTATGAATTTGTGTAAAGATGATCCTAAAGAAATTTTCTCCGTTACATTTAGTCAGGATGGAAAGTGGCTAGCTGTAGGTGCTGGCGATCGAAATGTGTACTTGTATCACTTGTATCCGCTTGACAAAATTACACAACCTCCTTGCCCTCTGAAAGGACATAAAGATGAAGTTAGAGCAGTTGCTTTTAGTTCAGATTCGACAAGGTTAGCTTCAGCAAGTAAAGATCAGACAATTAGAGTATGGAATCTGGAGAATCTAGAAACTGATTCGCCTCCTGAAACAGAGGAAATTTTGTCTGGTCATTACTATGGCGTAGGTTCAGTTGCTTTTGACCCACAAAATTCTCAACGTCTAATTTCATGCGGTTGGGATAGGACAATTAGGATTTGGGATCTTCAGACAGAACCAAAAATCAAGGAGTTTTTCCCAGAAAACGAAAAACATGAGGACATTGATGTTATTTCCGTAGGATTTATTGATGATAAAAGATTTATTGTAGTTATCTCCGATAACAGAGTGTTAGTGGGAGATTACAAGAGTTTAGATCAAAAAACACCCCTGAAAGACGCTGCTGATGCCAAAGTCTCCGCTGTAGCTTTCTGGCCTTTGAACAATCCGATTGAAAAAGTAGCTATAGGTAGCTCTGATAATCAAATAGAAATTTGGGAATGGAAGGAGGAAAATTTGGTTCGGACTTTTAAATATCAAGAGACTCAAAATGAAGACATAAAAAACATTAGTTCGTTAGCTTTTAGTCCGAATGGCGAAATTTTAGTATTAGGGTTAGCAAATGCTCAAAATACTGTTTATCTATTTGATCTTACCCAATCTATAACTGAACTTCATCCTTTAAAGTATACCGAGCCAGTTTCATCAATGTGTTTTAATTCTAATCCTAATCAAGTCATTTTAGCTATATCCAATAAAACAGGTAAAATCAGTCTTTGGAATCTGAACCAGATTACTAAACCTTGCCCTCTTATTGAAAAACCTCTTGAACAAAAACAGATTTTTGGTTTTTCCGCACCTATAGTTTTCAATCCTGACGGAGAAAGCCTAGCATCAGGAACCGATCATTCATTGATAGATTTGTGGGATTTAAATCAATCTGAACAATCAAATTTTCCTGAATTAAAACCTTCTGAGAACACAAAATTTCTCGAACTCCAAAAAAGCTTGCCTAGCCAAAATTTTTGCGTAACTTCATTAGCTTTTAGCTTTACCAAAGATAGAAAATGGTTAGCTTCAGGACGGTATGACGGTAGTATTCAGTTGTGGGATATGAATAATCTAGACTGTGAACCAATTGTTCTTCAAGGACATAAAAGCCAAGTGAGTTCGCTTGCCTTTAGCCCAGATGGTAAAAAATTACTATCAGGTAGCTTCGATAATACGGTTTGCCTGTGGATTGTAGAGACAGAGGAATTGGTTAAAAAGCTTAAGAACAACTGGCGACGTGAATTAACAGAAAAAGAACAGAAAAAGTTCATCGGTATTGAATCGCCCAGATGATATAGCAATCGTCAGGGCGGTTAGGTTAACGTCAGTTCGACGGAGTGGAAAAAAGGAAAGAAAAGCTGAGACTAGATTTGAAGTTCCAAAGCCTCAGCAATAAAAATGATCGTATTGCACCTAGAGCGTCAGTCCAGTAAGTAAAAACTCTTGACAGAAAAACCAACATAAGTACTGTGTAGGGGCGAAGCATTCGGGCAGAAAATTTTGGGTTTTGTACAATAAATTGTCGCCCGAATGCTTTGCCCCTCCAAGGTCTGTACATCGACCCACATTTAGTTAATTTGGTCAAATACTTCTACTGGACTGGCGCTCTAGATATCGCCCAAGTCTTTTGCGATGTAGACGACTTGTTTCAAAAGTTTATTTTGGCAAGCTCAAATAAGCTTTGGCAAAACGTTGACCGATTGTTTGATAACTTTCTGTTGTAAAGTGAACGTAGTCTTTCAACGCTAAGTCATCTGTGGTAATCATTGCCGAAAATGGCAACTTAACTTGACGCTGTTGTTCTTGGACAACTGCCCAATTTATAAATCTTTCTGGTTCTGTGTTACTGCCAATTTGTGCATAAACCACAGGTAAATTAGGTAAGTTTAAATCGCTGCGCCAATTTTTGACAAGAAGCGTAAATTTATTTGCCCATTGATTGGCAGAAAATATTCTTTTGGGATCTTCCTTAGGGTCTACTGTATCAATTTCGCCTTGAAAAAACAGAATACCTGCAACATTTCCCATTAGCGAAGCAGCACGTACTCTTTTTAAACAAGATCCATAAAGGGTATTTTCGTCTAAGTTTCCGTTTCTTTGCCACTCGTGGATAGAAGAACCACCCTTAGCGCAGGGTATTAATCCTATTACCATATCTGGATGCTGTTTTAAAACAGTGGTGGCAAAGTCCATTGCAGGGCTATAACCTGCGGGTATGTCTTGGGATACTTTGTCAACTTGATTTGTTGAATCATCGACAGGTTCTTTTGCCAATTTCCAGCGATAATCGTTACCAAAAACATAAATTTTGGGGTTAGTTTTTGTTTCCTGTGGAAGATGGCCCATTCCCGCCATATTTGACTGTCCAGCAAGTATGAACAATTGTAATTTTCCTTGATACTTTTGAGGAATACTACTTTCATTTGTCCCTGCTGTTTCTGATGAAGAAGTTCTCCGAAAATTTCCTTGGAGTATATTCCTGAAACCGTAACTTTTTTCTAAAATAGCGCCCACTGCTACCCCAATGACTAAGGAAACAACAATAGTTCCGATGATAGGTGGGATATTTGCTTTGTTGAATTTCATCACGCTTGGGTGTTCCTAGATGCCGTCACAACAAAAATGCTCTTGGTTGATTGATGAAGTGGTTCAAACGAATTGTTTTAAGATTTTGATTCTTTTAAATAAGACGGTAAGTGCGATCGATCCGCCCAAGACTAGGAAAAAGTTAGCTAATATAAACAAAACTGGAACTGCCTGTAACAGATTGCCCAACACAGGAATGCTATCCAAAGGTAGAGGTTTTTCAAAGGTAAAGAAAACGTGAAAACCATAAATTCCCAAAGAGCAATAAGAGAGAAACTTAACAATGGCAGGAACTTGCTGTTTTGATATTATACCCAAATATAGCAGTAACCAAGAGCCAAAAACGAGAGACAGCCTTAAATAATGATCTAAAGGTGCTTGGTCTACTTGAATTAGCAGACCATTACTTGTCAATATCCACTCTAGAGCAAAAAAGAATAATGTTAAACCAAGTAAGCTATATAACTTTCGTTTCAAAAATGTAGTTATATTGGCTAATTTACCCTCCTTGTATTCTTCTACCGTAATGGCGGCAGTAAAGACATAAGGTAAGAAATTAACGGGTGTGTAGTCCCATCCAGTGATATTATTTATGAAGTTTAAGAATGATGATTGAATCCCTGTATTTTTAATGATTGGTTGGACAGTGGAAAAACTAAAGACTAAAATACATGAGGCGAAAAGTAACCAGTAAGTAAGGTTAATTTTTGTCGCTGGCTTTTCTATTTTGCTCAACAACAAAACTAAAATTTCACCAAGGACTGTGACAAAAATGAGAGAAAAGAAGAAGAAATAGGGTGTGCTGTTACCGCTAACTATAAACTCTAAAAAAGCTTTGATTGATGAAGTTGCGCCTGTGATTGTTTCAATCCCTCCGACAAACAAAATATCAAATAGAGTGATCGAACCAACCCAAAAAAGATAAAGATATATTAGCCGGGGAAGACGTTTTTTAATAAAGTAGTTAAGACCTATTTTCTCACTCTTCTTGTAAAAAAGAAAGAGGGAGACTTGTAAAAAGACTGGAACTGCAAGCGCACCTACCATTCCACTCAATACATAATCGCTGAATGCCTTAGCAAAACTACTCGGTACAAGGATTTTTGGGATGTTAAAAATCTTGGTTTTGTATGCGACTATAACGACGGAAAATATAGCGCGGAGAAAGTCAAACGCTGCAAATTTTTGCTCTTTCTTTGCTAGGTGTTCTGGTTCAGTATTTTGATAAGAATCACCTGAATTTGCCGAAAGCTCCATAATAGTTAGCTCCTAGTCCCAAGTAAAATAAAAGAAAGGAAATAAACAAAACAAACTTACTTATTATACTAAATTTGATTTTTTAAGTCTACTATCCAATCTTCCTGAATTAATGCAGCAGCGTAGCTTTCGATACCAAATAGAAGGACTATAGTCCTGACAAGAAACCAGCTTTATTAGTCTTTAAACCGGAAGCGATTCGCGTAGCGAATCGCTTCTAATAAGTTAAACTGGCAAAATTTATGCCTCATTCTTACCAGTTTCTAAAGCTTCAGTTGGTTGATTTACTGGAGTTGGATTTGCCACTAATACAGTTTTTTTCGTGGTTGGTGTTTCGGGAGTTTGTCGTTTACTAGCTGTGGGATTTTGCTGGGTTTTTGGTGGTAATGGTGGTAAAGAACTTGTAACTGTTTCAGTTGTTGAATCCCCGATATCTGCATCAACATCAATGTCTGCATCGGCATCTAGTTCGACATCATCATCTCCCCCACCAGAAACAATTACTAGTATGAATAGCAACACTCCCATTCCTAAAAAAATCCAATAAGCCAGATTGACGGGATTAAACAACATAGGATATAAACATCTGTCTGGAGTCAGAAAGGTTTGAAAACCTATTCCAAAGTAACTGTAATACAATGAGAAATAGGGAGAAACGTTAAGATTTTTAATTTATGAAGTTGAAACGACTGGGGCACGTCGCCATCTGTGTTAAAGATATTAGTCTAGCAGCCGAGTTTTACCAAAACTTAGGTATGGAATTAGTCTGGAAAGATGCAGACTGGGCTTACCTGAAAGCTGGGGATGATGGTTTGGCGCTGTTGAGTCCAGGTTACGATCAAGCAGGAGCACATTTTGGGTTTATCTTCAATGAACGCCAGGAAATGGAAACTGCTTACGAACAACTTAAGGCGCAAGACATCCATTTAACTAAAATTCACGAACATCGGGATGGTACAGCTTCTTTTTACGGTCGCGATCCTGATGGTAACTGGTTTGAGTACCTTTACGAGCCAGTACCAGTGGCTACGCCTAGTTAGGGGGAGATGGGGGGATGGGGAGATGGGGAGAAAATTTAACCTTTACTCTTTCTTACCTTCTGCCTTCTGCCTTCTGCGTTTAATTTTCGTTATCCTACTTTTGAGAGGGATTATTGCCAGTCAGGTTAAGCAGATTGACAGAGGTTTAACCGCTTCGATCGGCCTAAGTTTGTAACAAGAACTTTACAAACTCTCAGGCAATAGGATTCAATATGGTTAGCTTGACTGGTAATTACTTGGCTCCACTAAGACCTTTTTATGCACGAGATGAGGAAGTTTTGCAGGAAATGTTTGCAAAGTTGGATGCAGATCAATTGGATCATATCGAGAATTATCCTTTAATTCCAGAATATTTAATCCTGGAATTTTGGGAAATTCAGGTAGGGGCGAAGCATCCGGGCAGAAAATTTAAGATTTAGCTCAGAGATTGAAACCCGAATGCTTCGCCCTTACTAGATTGTTAAATGCTGGTTCTGTAGTTGATTCCCTCAATCCCTGTCGAAAATCGGCAATTGTCAAATTAATTTACCCTATTGAAATTAGATTTTAAGCCTTGATTCAAAACGAAACTTTAGAACTACTCGAATGGCCTCGCTTGTGCCATCATTTATCTACCTTCGCTGCTACTAAGTTAGGAGCGATCGCAGCACGTCACCTACAAATACCTCAAATTCAAGAAGAAAGTTTAACACTTTTAGCCCAAACTAAGGAAGTTTACGAATTAGAAAATCGCTTAGTTTCCGGGTTAAATTTTGACGGAATTACTGATATTGGTGATGCTTTAGAAAGAGCAGAATTGCAAGGGATTTTGTCAGGTGAAGAGTTGTTGAATATTGCCACAACTCTTGCCGGAACTAGACAATTGCGCCGAGTAATTGATAACCAAGAAGATTTGCCTGTTTTGAACGAATTAGTTGCAGATTTACGCACTTATCCAGAGTTAGAACAGGAAATTCATCGTTGTATTGACGATCGCGGCGATGTTGCCGATCGCGCTAGTACAAAACTCGCGGGAATTCGCCATCAAATGCGCCAACAGCGAGATAGAATTTATCAGGTTTTACAGGGAATTATTCAACGCCAATCTAATGCAGTTCAAGAACAAGTAATTACCCAAAGAGGCGATCGCTTTGTGATTCCGGTAAAAGCAACTAGTAAAGATGCAATTCCGGGAATTGTTCATGATACTTCCATGAGTGGTGCGACTCTTTATGTCGAACCAAATTCGATCGTATCTTTGGGAAATCAACTGCGGCAATTAATGCGTCAAGAACAAAACGAAGCCGAAGCAATTCGCAGAGCTTTGACGGAACAAGTCGCAGAAGTTAAACCAGATTTAGAGCGATTATTGGCGATCGCCACAACTCTAGATTTAGCCACCGCTAGAGCCAGATATAGTTTATGGTTAGAAGCAAATCCACCGCGATTTATTGAACCACAAAAAGAAACTATAACCCTGCGACAATTGCGCCATCCACTGTTAGTTTGGCAACAAAAACATGAACAAGGTTCGGCAGTAATTCCTGTTGATTTATTAATTCAACCTCATATCAGAGTTGTTACAATTACAGGGCCAAATACTGGGGGAAAAACCGTTACTTTAAAAACCTTGGCTTTAGCCGCTTTAATGGCAAAAGTCGGCTTATTTATCCCCGCACGCGAACCCGTAGAAATCCCCTGGTTCGATCAAATTTTAGCCGATATTGGTGATGAACAATCTCTGCAACAAAGCCTTTCTACTTTCTCCGGGCACATCCGTAGAATTAGTCGGATTTTAGCAGCAATCTCAGGGGAGATGGGGAAACAAGAGATGGGGAGATGGGGAGATGGGGAG
>NZ_JADEWG010000135.1 GCF_015207735.1 [Phormidium] sp. LEGE 05292 | reverse complement strand
CCTCCCCATCCCCCCATCTCCCCATCGCTTGAATTTCTTTCTTTACAATGAATTAGCCCTGCCTTATTAAGGGGGGCTAGTTCGGATCTAGGTTTCAGGCTCCAGAGTGCGAAAGGCGTAATTTCCGCCCTGCAACACCCCAAAAGCAACAATCTATTGCCTGATACGCTAGGGTAGGGATGAAATAGAATTCTGAGTTACTGCGGTGTATACTAAACGTCCTGCTATATCTTTAAGTTTAATCATCGTGCTGGTAAGTACCCTAACGGCTTGCGCCAATAGTCCATCCAGCAAAAACTTAGAACAATCCTTCGCAGCAGATCCACAATTAAAAGGAAACTCTATTAACTTAGGGCAGAATGTTGCTAATCCTAGTCCCCAAAATCAACTAAAGACAGAATTACCAGCAGATTTTCCTACAGAAATTCCCCGTTATCCCAATGCACAACTACAAGAAGTAACTACTACAGCACCAACCACAAACACTCGCTGGTTTACTCCTGATAGTGCAGACAAAATTCAGGCATTCTATCAACAGCAATTTCAAAGTAATAATTGGCAAATTTTAGATCAACCTAATCAACCAACAGGTAGTTTAGCAGCCCGTTTGAATGATTTAAAAGTTACTGTTGCTGCTGTACCCACCCAAAATCCAGGAGTTACAGAATTTACTATTCAATACGTTAAAGAAACACCGCAACCAACTGCCGAAACAACGCCAGAAAATAACGTTACAGCCTCCCCGACAACCGAAGCAACCCCGGAAATAGCTGCTACACCAACGCCAAAAGAAACTTCCGCACCTGATGCCACCATTTTAACTGGTACATCAATAATATTTTCCGATGTCAATAAAGCCCCCAAAGAATTACAGTCTTATGTATCTGAATTAGGAGAATTAGGAGTATTAACTCCTGCCAAAACTGCTGGAAAAACCGATTCTGAAAGCACAATATTTGAACCGAACAAAGTAATTACAAAAAGAGAATTTGCTCGTTGGTTAATGGCAGCAAATAATCAGCTGCAAGCCAATCAACCAGCGAAACAAATCAGGCTAGCTAACGAAAGTTCCCAACCAGCTTTTCAGGATGTACCCCGCACAGATCCAGATTTTGCCGCAATTCAAGGATTAGCAGAAGCCGGAGTAATTCCCAGTCAACTTTCTGGAGATAACACTGCATTACTGTTTCGTCCTGATGCACCATTAACCCGCGAACAAATGATACTTTGGAAAGTTCCTTTAGACACAAAATTAACCACTTCCGGTGCAACTTTTGATGCAATTAAACAAACTTGGGGTTTCCAAGATACTTTTAAAATAGATCCCAAAGCATTAAAAGCAGTGTTAACAGATTTCCAAAATGGAGACGCTTCTAATATTCGTCGAGTTTACGGATATACTACTTTATTTCAACCCAAAAAACCCGTAACTCGCGCCGAAGCAGCCGGAACAATTTGGTATTTTGGCAACGCAACGGAAGGAATATCAGCCAAAGAAGCATTAAAAATCAAAAATCAACCCAACTCAACACAGAATTAAACACAGATGTTGTTGGTAAATGTGACGATCTAGTTTCATTTTATTTGATTATTTCTTGCTTATCTGTTGAACTAAATGATTTTGGATTGCTTTCTTTTGTTGATTTAGTTTGTTGATCTTCGGCAATGATTTCGCCACGAAACATATTCATGCCACAAGTAAAGATATAATTTCCAGCTTTTTTTGGTGTGAATTCTACAGAAGTTACAACATTAATTGGCAAATCTGCGGCAATATGAAAATCTGGAATTAACACTTGTTCCAAACAACTACTAGGGTCTAGACGATGAAAATTAAGACGTACAGGTGGACCCGCTTGAACAACAATCCGGCTGGGTTCATAACCCCCATCAACAGTTATATTTACTTCTTGAATTCCTCCAGTTGCTGTTGCTTTCTTCGACTGGGGTTTACTGAGGAGAAACCACCAAAGTTCTAAACCAATTAATCCGAGTCCAGCCAGGGTAACTAAAACTTTGTTACTTAAGGGTTGTTCAATGGGACGAAACTGATTTGTTTGTGTTGTGCTAGTTGGGTGTGTTTCATGGGTAGTTTGCGCTATTGCTTCTCCAGTTCCCATTCCTAACACAATCCCTAAACTAGCAATTCCCCCAATGATTTTTGTTTTGTTCAACATTTGAAAACCTCCTGAAAGTTACAAGTAATTATTGAAATAAGAGTCGATAAACGGGTTGTACACAATCGAGAAAATTATTGGGGATTGGCGAAACCCGTTATCTATAATTTCCATCAGAGTCCAGAAATCGATTAGACTAATAATTCTAAAATCGAACCAGAAATTACCCCAATCAAAAAACCAAACCCTACTAATGTTGCCTGAATTTTCTGTTTATTACTCATGATGATTACCTCAATTAAGCTGAAAATTTGGCTTGGAAATTACGCAAACGTAACGCATTTGTTACTACAGAAACGGAACTAAATGCCATTGCTGCTCCGGCAATTATTGGACTGAGAAGCCATCCGAAAAAGGGAAAGAGAATACCTGCTGCGATCGGGATTCCAGCCACGTTGTAGATAAAGGCAAAAAACAAATTTTGTTTGATGTTTCGCATTGTGGCACGAGATAATTGAATCGCGGTAACAATGCCATGTAAATCACCAGAAATTAGAGTGATGTCACTAGCAGCGATCGCTACATCTGTTCCAGTACCAATTGCCATTCCCACATCTGCTTGAGCTAATGCAGGCGCATCATTAATACCATCTCCCACCATTGCCACAATTTTTCCTTCTGACTGAAGATTGGCAACTTGAGCGGCTTTTTGTTCGGGACGAACTTCTGCAATTACTCGTTTGATTCCAACTTCTCGCGCTATTACTTCAGCCGTGCGACGGTTATCACCTGTGAGCATTACTACTTCTAATCCCATCTTTTGTAAGAGGCGAATTGCGTTGGCAGAAGAAGGTTTGACGGCATCTGAAATTGCCATAATCCCTGCTATTTTGCCATCAACTGCTAACCAAATTACTGTTTTTCCAAGGTATTCCAATCGCTCCCAATCTTGTTCTAATTCATGGGTATCAATTCCCAATTCTGTCATCCAGCGATGTGTACCAATTTGTACCCATTGGCGGGAAACATAGCCTTGTACACCGCTACCTGCGATCGCTTCAAATTGTTGAGTATCTGTTAAGTTTGCGCCTTGAGATTGAGCATATTGGACAACTGCTTCGGCTAAAGGATGTTCAGAATTTCGTTCTACAGATGCGGCTAACTGTAATAGTTTGAATTCGTTTTGATTAACTGTGCCGTCAACAGTTAAAAAATGGGTAACAGTGGGTTTTCCTTGGGTAATTGTGCCTGTTTTATCGAGAACGATCGCTTGGATTTTATGCGCTAATTCCAAGCTTTCTGCACCTTTAATTAAAATGCCATTTTCTGCGCCTTTTCCAGTTCCCACCATGATGGAAGTTGGTGTTGCTAAACCCAAAGCACAAGGACAAGCGATAATCAAAACACCTACGGTATTAATTAATGCCATCGTCACATTTCCCATGATGTTATACCAGAGGATGAAAGTTGCGATCGCGATCGCAATTACCGCCGGAACAAACCATCCAGTTACTTGGTCAGCTAATCTTTGAATCGGTGCTTTAGAACCTTGTGCTTGCTGAACTAATTGCACAATTTGTGCCAAAAAAGTGTCTTTTCCAACTCGTGTAGCGCGGAATTTAAAACTACCAGTTTTGTTAATTGTCGCTCCAATTACTTCATCACCTGATTTCTTTTTCACAGGTAAACTTTCACCTGTCACCATTGCTTCATCTATGGTTGAGGAACCATCAATAATCTCACCATCTACGGGAATTTTTTCACCCGGACGCACCAGAATTATATCGCCCAAAATTACTTCAGCAATGGGAAGATCTACCTCTTTTCCATTACGAATTACTCTCGCGGTTTTTGCTTGCAATCCCATCAGTTTACGAATTGCTTCTGAGGTTTGTCCTTTAGCGCGATTCTCCAACAATTTACCCAACAGAATTAAGGTAACAATTACAGCAGCCGCTTCATAATACACATCTGCTGTTAATCCTTGATTGGTAAAAAAACTGGGGAATAGAGTAGCAAAAATGGAATAGAAAAAAGCCGCACCCGTGCCAACTGCAACTAAAGTATCCATCGTCGCTGCATGGCGCTTTAAGGCTTTCCAAGCATTAATATAGAAGCTACGACCGCACCAAAATTGTACAGGTGTAGTTAATATTAATTGCAGCCAAGGATTATGCAACCATATCGGAATGAAAGGAATTGATAATCCTGTCATCATTGGCAGAGAACCAATTACTAGAATGGCGCTTATTATGCCACCAAATATAACTTTGTTGCGTAATTGTCGAGTTTCTGCTAGTCTTTCTTGTTGTTCAACATCATCATTTCTGTTCAACAAATCATCTGATTTTATGGGTTGAGCGACATATCCAGCGGCATCAACTGCATCTTGAATTTCATTCAAATTGGTTTGTTTTGGGTTATATTTAACGGTTGCTTGTTCGGCACCAAAGTTGACTTGACAAGCTTCCACGCCAGGGACAGAAAGAATCGCATTTTCGATCGCATTTGCACAAGATGCACAACTCATTCCTCGCAGTTTCAAATTTGCGTTTTCCATTACCTTACCTCCTAATTTTTTCCTTAAATCTTAGTGACAGGCAACTGTATAACCAGCAGATTTAATTGCCTCTGTTACGGCAATTTCTGATACTTGTGTTTCGATATTGACCAGCTTGGTCTTTGGATCTGCCTGAACGGTTGCCGCTGGATCGATCGTTTTGATAGCTTTGGTAATGGTTTCTCCGCAAGCTGAACAAGCCATGTTGGGTACTTTTAGTTGTAATGTCATGGTTTAATTTTTCCTTTCCTTTGAGCGGTTAATCCTATCTTTAACTGTCCAGTCAACTAGAGAGTCAAGGGGTAAAGGAAAAAATTTTTGAGCATCACACATCAAAGCACGCTGTAAATTACCAGTTCTTCCGTACTTACTGTGCTAAATTATTAGAAAGTACGAAGAAAAGTAGGATATGAATAATAGATTATTGACTAAGTTACTAAATTTACCAGGAGTTATAGTAGAGTCGAATCAAGAAACAGAAGATACATTAATTTTATTTGTCAAATCGGAGAAGAAAACAGCAGTTTGCTCCCGATGTGGTCAAATAAGTCGTCGTCTGCATCAAAATCAAAGACACTTAGTAAAAGATTTACCGCTAGGTAATAGAGAAGTAATTTTATCAGTGAATCGCCGCCGATTTAAGTGTGAAAATTGCCAAAAACCTTTTAGTGAAAGATTAGATTTTGTGGCGAACAAGAAAAGTTTCACTCATAGATATGCACAATGATATGCACAATCTATTGTCGCTCTCTCCTGGTTAGAGATGTCTAATAGTCACTAGTTGGGAGAATAACTCTGACAGTTGTTTGTTGATCTGGTATACTTTCTATGGTTAAACTCCCTCTATGTAGTTCAGCTATCCGTTTAACAATTACTAATCCTAATCCCGATCCTTGTTGTTCATAAAGTTTGCGTTCAAACTGCATATAAGCACCTAAATTGGCAATTTGTTCCGGTTTCATTCCTCTGCCTTTGTCACTCACAGATAAAATAAATGAGTTATTAATTACTTCACTGACGAGATTAATTGTAGTTCCCGGAATTGAGAATTTGCAAGCGTTATCTACTAATTCTTCTATCATTTTTTGCAAGCGGATGGGAGAAATATTTAGCTGTGTATCTTCTAGTTGTAAGTGTAAATCAGCTTGTCTTTGCGATCGTTGTGCTTGCTGAGTTGCTTGTTGGGAAATTAGAGAAGCGACATGATCTGTCTGGGAATTTTGTAATGCTTTTATGCGTTCTGAATTAGTAGAAATTAATTCTAATTCAGCATATAACAAAAAGTTTTGAATCAGTCTATATAAGCGTTTACCTGATGTTTGAATCTGCTGCACCATCTCCTTAATTTCGTCTGGATCTAGTGTATCTATTTCGGTCAACAAAAGCTCTGAAAAGCCTAAAATTCCATTTAATGGTGTTCTGAGTTCGTGAGGTAGGGAGAAGGTGATGCTACTACGTAATTCTTCTAATTTTTTGCTTTGTTGCTGATTGATATTTGCTTGTTTTTTGAGGCGAGTCTCGATCGCATTTAGCAGTTCTATAGGTCTACAAGGCTTAGTTAAATAATCATCTGCGCCTAGTTCCATTCCCTTACGATTATTAGCTTTGTCCGCTAAAGCTGTGAGGAAAATGAAGGGAATCATTGCTGTAGCAGGTTCACTTCTCAATGCTTGTAAAACACCATAGCCATCTAATTCTGGCATGGATACATCACAAATAATTAAATCAGGTTTTTTTTCTTTAGCTAATTGAACGCCTTTAGAACCATTTTCCACAGCAATCGCCTCAAAATTTTCTAGGTTTAGCAGTTCTAAAATATTTTCTCTGATTGCTTCTTCGTCTTCAATAAGTAAAATCTTAGTCATGGTTAATCGCTCCTATTAAAATTAGATTGTGTTTATACATTAAGGCAGAATTGCACTTTATTCCCTAACTTATTGAGGTAAAGTTAAGGTTTTTCTTGACATTAACAAATTGGTAAAATCTTTAACATTGACAGGTTGACTAAAAAGAAATCCTTGTATTTCATCGCAACTTGTTTGATACAAGAAATCTAATTCTGTTTTGGTTTCAACCCCTTCTGCTACTAAATTTAAGTTAAGCTCGTGTCCCATTTGGATAATAGAGCTAGTAATAGTTTTAGTCTTGGTATTCTTGTTTAGTTGACGAATAAAAGATTTGTCAATTTTCAAAATATCAAAAGAAAACTGTTGCAGATAGCTTAAAGAAGAATAACCTGTCCCGAAGTCATCGATCGCAATTTGAACACCCAATTCCTTAAAAGCAGTCAATTTTTCATTATCAATTTCCACATTTTCCATGAGTACGGTTTCGGTTAACTCTAATTCCAAATATTCGGCAGAAAAATCAGTTTCTTTTAATATTTGAACCAGTTGAGAATAAAAGTTACTTTGATGGAATTGAAGACCTGATATATTGACAGCTATTCGTAATTCGGGATAACCTGAATTTTGCCACAACTTTGTTTGTTGACAAGCCGTTTTTAAAACCCATTCCCCAAGAGGAATAATTAATTTTGTCTCTTCAGCTATGGGAATAAATTTAATTGGTGAAATGTTTCCTTGTTCTGGATGAAACCACCTTAATAACGCTTCCGCACCAACAATTTCTCCAGTTTTTAAACTAATTTTTGGTTGATAATAAATTTCAAGTTCATTTCTTTCTAAAGCATGACTTAAGCTAGTTTCTAAACTTAAGCGATCGCAGTCTATAAGATTAAGTGTTGGTTGATAAAACGCATAACTATTTCCCCCCTGTTGTTTGACATAGCTCATAGCTTTATGAGCTAATTGCAGCATTTTTTCTAGTTCTAGTTTACTGCCATCCGCAGGATAAAGAGAAATTCCAATGCTAGCTGTAATTAAAACTTCATTGCTATTATCTAAAATAATAGGTTTTCCCAAAGTAACTAAGAGATTTTGGACAAATTCAATCACTATTTTTTTTTGATTGTCCGTCACCATAATTATCGCGAATTCATCAGTTCCTAATCTAGCTATAGTATGGCAATTTCTGCTGTAAGTTTGTAAACGTTCAGCCACAGCTTGGAGTAAGTTATCTGCTTGAGAGTATCCTAAAACTTCAACAATGCGATTGAATCTGTCTAAACTTATATACACAATTGATAGCAATTCCACAGTAGTAGAGATGCGCTTATTTAAAGCTAAATAATTAAGAATTTGATTAAATTTTTCTTTTAACAATAATCGATTTGGTAAATTAGTTAAACTGTCATAATACAGTGATTTATTCAGTTGTTGTGATGCTTGTTTTAAAGCTGTGGTGTAAGCGTCAATAATAGCCGTTTTTTTGCTTAATCGTATAGCGATCGCCTTTAATAATTCCACAGATTTACAAGGTTTCGTAATATAATCATCTGCGCCTAATTCCATACCCTTACGATTATGATCTCTATCAGTTAAAGCCGTAAGAAAAATAAAAGGAATTACTGCTGTTAAAGGATCTTGACGTAGCTGTTCTAATACATTATAGCCATCTAGTTCCGGCATCATAATGTCACAAATAATTAAATCAGGAATAATTTTTTGCGCCAAACGGATACCTAAGACACCATTTTTTGCGCCGATTGCTCTAAGATTCTCTCCTCTTAAAATATCTAAAATATTTTCGCGAATATTTTCATCGTCTTCAATCACTAAAATTTTGGTTTGAGGTTTGATCTTTGGAGTATTTAAAGCGTTGTAAGAGTTGGACATTTTCCGTTACCAAAATATCTTGGATATCAGATAATTGATTAATAATAGCTATTTCTCGAGCGCATTCTTGTTGTAAAATTCTCAGATAATTAGCGCGTGCTTGTTCTGTAGGTGCTAACTTCAGCATTTGAATTGCCATTGTGATAACAGATAAAGGATCGCGCAATTCTTGAGTAAGTTTTTGCAACAAATCACCCCGATTTACGCTTAATCTTTGTAGTTCTTGAACTCTTGCTTGTAATCCTTTAGCTTTGCTACGTTCGGTTTCATATTGTTGGTTATATACAGCTTGTTTTTTTAGCCTGCTGGTAATTGCACTCAGTAACTCTGTGACTGTACAAGGCTTGGTGATATAGTCATCTGCACCTAATTCCATCGCCAAACGTAAATCGTCTCTTTCAGTTTTTGCGGTCAAAAAAATGAATGGAATAATAGCAGTTAAAGGCTCTTCTTGTAATTCACTTAAAACACTATAACCATCTATATCAGGCATCATAATATCGCACAGTATTAGATCGGGAATATGATTTTTTGCCTCTTCAATTCCGATTGAACCGTTATTCGCACCAATAACATCAAAACCTTCTGATTCTAAGATTTCTAAGATATTCGCTCGGACGGACTCTTCATCTTCAATTACCAAAACTTTGATTTTTGAACTGTCTAATAGCATAAGAACCAGACCTAAAATTGTGTAAATAAATTGTTGTTAATTCACTCCTAACCCAAAATTTTACGTAGCATTTCCGTTAAATGTTGTTACTCCTTGCTCAATGGTATAGTCACGGTAAATGTAGTTCCAATTCCCATTTTGCTATCTACTATAATTGTCCCTCCATGTAAATCTACAGACCGTTTCACTATTGCTAAACCTAATCCAGTTCCGGGAATTGAACCCACATTAGTTGCACGATGGAAAGCATCAAACAGCCGTTCTTGGTCTTCTACAGGAATGCCAATTCCTGAATCTTTTATCTCGAAGGTAATTTCATTGTCTTGGCAGAACACACTAAAGTTAACTGGGGTTTTCCCAGGAGAATATTTTGTGGCATTGGTAAGTAAATTAATTATGATATGACGCAGCAATTTATCATCCATTTTTACCTCTGTTAATGTATCCTGGATATTTACATTCAGAGGATGCTGATTTTTATCAGCATTTTGAATGTCTTCTACTAATTCTCGGCAGAATTTTTCTAGATTAAGCGGACGGGGTTTGAAGTCTAATTTTCCGGCTTCGGCTTTGCCTATTACTAATATATCATCTAACATTTCAATCATGCGTTGAATAGCAGATTGAATTCTCTGGAGATGGGTCATTTTTTTTTCTTCTGACCATTGATTAATATACATTCCTAATAGGTCAGCAGAGAATAAAATTGTGGACATTGGTGTGCGAAATTCGTGGGAAACCATTGACACAAAACGAGATTTTAGTTCGTTGAGTTCCCTTTCTTTTTCCAAAGCTTTGCGGATTTCCGATTCTGCTTTACACCTAGCTAAAGCAATTTCTACCGTAGTGTGTAAATCTTTTTCTTGAAAAGGCTTAACAATATAACCAAAAGGTTCGGTTTCTTTAGCACGTTGTAAGGTAGTTTGGTCAGTATGAGCAGTAAGAAAAACTACAGGGAATTTCAACTCAGTACGAATTTTCTCGGCGGCTTCTACACCGTCCATCTTACCTTTCAACATAATATCCATAAGAATTAAATCCGGTTGGATTATTGCAGCTTTTTCAATGGCTTTTTCGCCAGTAGCCACAACAGCAGGGACGTTATAGCCTAATTTTTTTAAGCTATTTTTAATATCCATGCCAATAATTACTTCGTCTTCAACAACTAAAATTGTAGCCGTCATTTTTCCTTAATACTCCGGTTGATAAATGTAATTGTAAATTTAGCACCTTGAGCAGAACTAACCTCTATTTGTCCATCTAATTGTTCTATTAAATTGTAGACTAACTGCAACCCTAATGAATCAATTTCTGTAAAATCAAAATCTGCTGGCAACCCGACCCCGTTATCACTTATAATTAAAGTAACTTTGTTGCTCTCTTCTTGGTGTGAAAAGTTAATAAATAATTCTCCTTTTCCTTTGTCAATGAAGGCATACTTCAGCGAATTAGACACTAATTCATTGATAATTAAACCACAAGGGATTGCTGTGTCAATATCTAATCCTATATGTTCCACTAGCAGGTTTAGTTTAATGGAGTTTTTTGTCACATTATAAGAGCGAAATAGGTTATCTGTTAGGTCACGAATGTAATCAACAGCATCAATTCTGGCTAAACCTTCGGATTGATATAATTTTTCATGAATGAGCGCCATTGACCTCACACGATTGTAACTTTCTGTAAATAAAGCTAAGGCTTCATCATCTTTAATATAACTAGATTGCAGCTTGAGTAAGCTGGAAATTACCTGTAAGTTATTTTTAACCCGGTGGTGAATTTCTTTGAGCAGAATTTCTTTTTCTCTAAGTGATGTTCGGATTTCACTTTCAGATTTTTTACGTTCGGTGATATCTCGATACATCCATAAATGTCCTTTGTGCTTTCCTTGAACAAAAATTGGTACATAATCCCGTTCTAAAATTCGACCATCTGACATGGTAATTTCTTCATTAGTTGTTGCTTTTTGGGACTGTAAAATTTCCTGATGGCGTTGGGTAAACTGTTGGGGATTAGTAAAACAATGTTGATATGTTTCTGCAAAATCGGAAAAGTCAGCGCCAATTAAAGCCGCAGGTACAATTGGAATATTGAGGATATTGCAGAATGCTTGATTGATTAAGACAACTAGATCGGATTCATCTTTTACTAAAATACCTAGTTGTAAATTTTCTATTAATGTTGATAGGCGGGAAGTTGTAGCTCGGAGTTCTTCTTCTGCTTGCTTACGTTCAGTAATGTCAGTTTGAATACCAACGAAGTGAGTCAGAACACCATCGTCGTCGTAAATGGGTGAAATGCTTAATTCATTCCAGAACAAACTGCCATCTTTCTGATAGTTACGTAGGACAACAGTACAATTTTCTCCTTGATGAATTGCAGTTCGCAGTCGTTCTAATTCTGGTTGTTTGGTTTCTTTACCTTGGAGAAAACGACTGTTTTTTCCTAGTACTTCAGCGGCGGAATATCCTGTTATATTCTCAAAGGCTGGATTAACGTAAATAATGGGTCGATGAAGTATTCTGGCATCGGTAATAATAATGCCATTGTTGCTAGCTGCGATCGCTCGATCTCTTAACCTTAAACTTTCTTCGATTCGCTTGCGTTCGGTAATATCACGACATACACAAATTAATCCGCCATCTGGGGTTAAAGTGAGAGAAAGCTCTTCATTAAAACTTGTGCCATCGCGTTTTTTAGCAATTGCTTCTCCTTGCCATTTTCCTTGTTGCAAAACTATCGAAATTACTTCCCGTTCTATTCTCGCAATTTCTTCGCTATTGTATAATTCGTGCCAACTTTTCCCGATTAATTCCTCTGCGCTTTCATAGCCAAAAATATTAACGTGAGATTCATTGATATAAGTATATTTTCCAGCAGCATTAACAATAGCTATTCCATCGCTGGCGGCTTCTACAGCAACAATTTGTCGCCGCATTTTTTCTTCTATTTCTTTACTTTCTGTGATGTCACGACAAACTCCAACCAAACCTATTGGTTCGCCTTCGGATGACATATAAGGGGATTTAGTAGAAAGAAAAGTGTATTTTTTTCCATTAATTTCTCCAGGTTCTTCATAAGTCCAAGTGATTCCGCTCATCATAATTGTGTAGTCCAATTCCCTAATCTCTTTACCTGTTTCTGGAGTGAACAAGTCATCATCTCGCTTGCCTAAAATCTCTTCTATTGGACGCTGTAAAATTTTTGCTCCTATACGATTAATAAATTGATAGCGACCTTCTTTATCTTTAAGAAAGATTGCATCATTACAGTTTTCTACAATGGTGCGGAGTTTGTATTCATTTTCGCGTAATGCCGCTTCTGCTTGCCTGCGTTCAGTGATGTCCATAACTACACCACTCATGCCTACAGTTCGACCTAATTGATTGAAAATCACATCACCTTTACCAGCAACCCAACGAATTGAGCCGTCAGGCAAAATTATGCGATGTTCGATGTTATAGGGACTTTTTTGCTCTATGGAATGAGCAATTGCTGTGGTGACATGATGACGATCGCCAGGATGAATCAGATTAAAATAAGCTTGATAATTCCCTGGAAAAGAATCAGGTGTAAAACCAAAAATTATTTCAGTTTGCTCAGACCAAGTTAATTTACCAGTTTGAATTTCCCAATCCCAAGTTCCCATATTAGCAGCATTAAGAGCAATTCTTAATTTTCTTTCACTTTCGCTTAAGGCTGCTTCTGCTAATTTGCGATCGGTAATATCAATAAACAAACCATCCCATAAAATATCTCCATTAGCTTGTTTTTCGGGACGAGAAATGCCTTGCACCCACTTCAACTTACCGGATCGTGGAATGATACGTCCTTCCCATTGCCAAGGTTGTAAAGTTTGAGCAGAAATTTCAGTTTCTTCTATTAAAGATGGTAAATCATCGGCATGAATCATATCAAAGGAAAGCTGAGGATTTGACTGCATTTCTTCTGGTTCTAATTCCCAAATTTGTTGGCAACCAGGGCTAATATAAGGGAAGGAATGGGAACCATCAGGATGTATAACATACTGATAAATCATTCCTGGTACACTGGCAGCTAATTTTTGTAATTTTGCTTGACTTTTTTGCAGTGCTTGTTCTGTTCGTTTGCGCTCGGTAATATCTCGATCGATTCCTCGATAACCTTTAAATGACCCCTGATTGTCGAAAATGGGAATTCCACTAGCTTCTAATACAACGTGATGACCATTTTTGTGAATCTGGACATTCTCCAAACAAGTAAATCCTTGTTGACTCGCCACTAGAGGCTCAAAAATATTCCGAACACGCTTCGCTTCTTCAGGCAACATCAAATCTAGGGGAGTTTTGCCCAAAACTTCTTCTGGTTCGTAACCTAAAATTTCTTTTATTCTCGGACTAACATAACTATAAACAGCATTTTCATTGGTTTCCCACACTAAATCGCTACTAGTTTCAACTAAGTTACGAAATCGTTGTTCAGTTTCTTTGAGTATTGCTTCTGTGCGTTGGTGTAGAACTATTTCCTTTGCTAGTCCCCTAATTATTTGATTTAATTGGTTGGTACGTTCTGCAACTTTTATTTCTAATTGGGAGTTAAGTTGTTGTAGTGCAGTTTCGGCACGTTTGCGATCGGTAATATCAGTAGCCACACCCAACAATTGGACAGTGTGACCATCTGAAGATAAAATGGTTTTTTTTACTGTCTGCAACCAGCGCACTTCACCTGTAACACTAGTCAGCGGTTCTTCGGAAATAAATTTAGTTTTGCGGCTAATCATCACCTCTCGATCGTCATTACTAAATTTCTGGCATTCTTGTTGATTTTGATTTAATTCCGCATCAGTTTTACCGAGTATTTGCTCGACATTTATCCCGAAAATATCCGCGTAAGCTTGATTAGCTAAGATGAATCTACCTTGTAAGTCTTTAACAAAAATTAGATTGGGATTAATATCAATAACATCTTGGAGAAATTGTTTTTGTTCTCTTAAGGCTGTTTCTGCTTTTTGCCGTTCTTGCAGTTCAGTTTGTAATTGTTGGTAAAGATTGGCTTGATGAATAGCGATCGCGCAATGATCGGCGATCGCTTTGACAAAAACTATTTCGTCTTCTGTCCAATCTCGTTGACGATCGCATTGATGTAAACTAATTCCGCCAATATAAGTTTGCTGATAAATCAACGGCATAATTATAATGGCATGAATATTACTGTGTTTAGCAGCTTCCTGAATTTCCCCAGGAAAACTAGAATTAATCTCAGGTAAAACTATCGGTTCACCTTGACTTAATAGCGAGTGATAATGACGATAGAAATCGCATTGTACACCAATTAAAGGGTTCTCTTTTGAACTAGCTTCCGAAACATAATGAACTGTTAGTTGACGATCGGCATTTGGACGAAAAATTAAGCAACAGCTAATATTCAATGCTTCATGTAACTGATTAACTGTAGTTTGGAAAATTTCGTCTAGAACTAAACTACCCCGCATAGCTTGGGTAATTTGGTTAATTAGTTTCGCTTGCTGTACTTGTCGCTTCAGTTTTTCTGACTCTAAGCGCAGTTTTTCTGTTTGTTGCTGTACTTGTTCGGTTAATTCAGCATTACGACGTGACAAAAATTGCGCCTTTTCGACTTGAAGTTGCTTGACAAATTGTTGAGTCCGTTTGAGCCGTTGATAAATCTGCATTGGTTCTAGCGATCGCAATAATTCCATTGCTGTTATTATTCCCCATCGCCCACCCGAAATTTCGCTTTGACCTTCAGAAACTAATAATGTATCTGTACGATCGCTAAGCATTTGCTGATAAGCAAAAAGCAACGAGTTCGTAGGATTTAACTCCTGTCCCAATCTCCGCATAATCAAAGACGCTGGAGTTTGTGTTATATCCATTCCCAATGTCCAAGCTAGGACTATTTGGCGTTCTGTAACTACTCCTATAGGAACAATCTTTTCTGGTGCTATTTCTGTGGTAATTACTACAGATTTAACTTGGTTTTCTATAATTAATTGAGCTAGTTTTTGGACGGATATTGCGCGATCGGCACTTAGAACTTCAGTGTTCATCACCTCTCCAACTGTGCCGAGTTTAAATAAATTCGTCAGTTTAAAACATTGTAGAATTGTCGTGGGTGTAACAATCCCCATTAAGCGTTCTCGATCGTTAATAATTGATATATAATAAGTTTTATATTCTAAGAACAAAAGTAAAGGAGCAAAAATATTTTCCGACTCTGAAAAGTGCAAATTAACAGGCGGTTTGGTAATAAAATCACCAATTTTAATTGGATTATCTAGCTTAACTCCAGATACGATTAATTTTATCAGATCGCGCTCAGTAAACAGCCCCAAAATCCGGTCTTTGTCCATGACCACAACATAATCACAACTGAGTGTTTGTAAACCCCCAGTTTGTTCGTTCCCATCTAGCCATTCGTTATCAGTAATAGTACTTTGATTACCTTGTGAAAAGCCCATCAGAGATATCACATCTACCAATAGCGTATCAGCAGCTATCAGAGTAGGATGACGGTTAATAGCTTGCTCTAATTTGGGTAAGTTTAGCCATGAATCTTTAAATTCCATAAGTTTACCTATCACAAGGCTCGATCTTAATCAAAAGATAGCAAGCAGTTTTTAAACAGAATTAGGAACTTGATAAATAGTACTTTTTAGGGGGAAAGTAATGCGGAAAAATGTTCCATACAACGAATCAATTGCAATGTTTCCATCTAACTGATTAGTGAGATTATTGACTAATTGAAAACCTAAACTTTCGCTGGTTTCAATATTAAATCCTGGTGGTAATCCAATGCCATTATCGGCAACCTCTAACATAATAAATTGATTTTTTCGGACTACTAACTTAATGGTTATTTTCCCAATTGATTGATTGGGAAAAGCATATTTTAAAGAATTGCAAATTAATTCGTTAATAATCAGTCCGCAGGGAATCGCTGTATCTACATCAAAAAATATCGGCTCAACTTGGATATCAAAATCTATTCGTTCCGACATTTGTGTATGGGAAGCAATTAAATTAAACGCTAAACTTCTAATATAATCAGCAGCATCAATTTGGGCAATACCTTGAGATTGATAGAGTTTTTCATGAATTAGTGCCATTGACCTAACTCGGTTATAACTATCGTTCAAAAGTGAAATTACTTCCGCGTCCTTGATATACTCAGATTGCAATTTAAGCAAACTAGAAATCAGTTGGAGATTATTTTTAACTCGATGGTGAATTTCCTTGAGTAATACGTCCTTTTCTTGCAACGAAGCTTTAAGCTCCTGTTCAGCCTGTTTTTGTTCGGTAATATCAATTCCTACCGTAACCGCAGCTTGGCCTTGTTGATACTTTTGGGCAGCAATTAAATAATTTTTGACATTACCTTTAATTTTTGCATCAATTACTTCGTGGGCAGCAGTTTGGGAGCTACCCATGAAAGAACTCATAAAGTTAGCAAAATCAAAGCTACTCTCTAAAAAACCCAGTTCTTTACCAATAAAACTTTCAGCAGGTTGGTTAAAAGTTGCACACAAATGATGATTTACACCAATATATTTTAAGTCAGAACTAATCCAAGAAACTAAGCCAGGTACCGCATCTAAAACAGCTTGCAGTTGGTCATTAGTTTGTTGTAGCGCCGCTTCTGCTTGTTGTCGTTCTTGCACTTCTGCTAGCGCCTTGTCTCTCATGATGCGATAGTCTTGGACTCGTTGGGTAAGGTCGGTAACATCTTGGATAGAGAGTAAAGCATAATAACTACCATCTGGAGCAGGTTCAGCAGTAACAGTGGTATGTTCAACTCGCAATTGTCCATTAGGTAAGTAAGCCGTAATTAAATGTTTATGGAATAGAGAAGAAAAAATTGTTGGTGGACCCCCGGCAAAAATTGGCTGAAGACGGCTGGCATATTTAGGTTCACCTAAATGAGGAAAGTAGGTAGTAATGTTAGTGCCGATAATTTCCTGTTTTAGAATATCTGTCCATTTTTCTAAGCAACGATTCCAATAGATTACAACAAAGTCTTCTCGTAGTACGCAAATACCGATGGGTATGCGATAGAGAACTTCAAACTTTTCCCCTGATACTTCTATGCCGTTCATGGCTGATTACAAACTATTTTCTAGATTTTTAAAGTTTGAGTTAATTTGAATCCGATAAACTAGTTTTAACATACTTATTTTTATTAAACTTGAGTGGTATTACTTTAGTGAGTTAATTATTTTTCAGTGTTAATACTGAGATTAATTAAGCCAGCGGTAGGAAGCCGATCGTTTATTATTGAAATCATCAGAAGAAAAAGTGACAAAAAGTGCAATAATGTACTATTTACTATCTTAATTTTGGCATTATCACGCACCTACGTTCCAGGTTCACCATCGATCGCATTCGTTAATTGCGTCAACAGTTGGCGTTGGCACTGCAAACCGTATTCTTTACTTGTGCTATCACATACATTTACAAAATCAGGGATAACTGTCAATCTCCTGAATCAATCTCCTAGATAGAAAAAACCCTGGTGGTTACAGGAAAACAGGTCTACTAAACTGCTACGCTTTTAAATTTAATATTCAGGCTGATGGGGAGATGGGGGG
>NZ_JADEWG010000134.1 GCF_015207735.1 [Phormidium] sp. LEGE 05292 | reverse complement strand
GTCGGCTCGACCTGAACTTATTAACGCTTGTGGACAAGTTGGTGCCGACACCCTTGGTTGAAGCAGGAAGGAAACACCATGTCAAATTAACAAGTTTAGTTAGATTTGGGTAAGTTTTTCGGAGCAGGTAGTCACGTCATGAACCGAATTCAAAAGGCGATCGCAATTCTGGGACTAACGACAGCACTGGGGGGACTTGCTGCCACCGCCAATGCCACGCCTTCAAAAGAGCGTTTCTCCAGCAGAGAACAAAGCTTCTATCTATATCAGCAAGATATCGCAGCTGCTGTTATGGGGAGATCGAACAGCATTACACAAACGCCTGATGATTTGTTTCAGCAAGGGTTAGACAAGTCCGATCGCGGAAACTATTCCAGTGCGATTGAAGATTTCACCCAAGTTCTACGGATCGATCCTAACTTTATTGAAGCTTACTGCAATCGAGGTCTTGCTAAAGCAATGCTCGGAAATATGGAAGCAGCTATTGAGGACTTCAATCAGGCGTTGCGTGTCAATCCCAATCATGCCGATGCTCATAACAAACTGGGGAATGCTCGTGCTAGCCTGGGAAAACATCAAGCAGCCTTGGAAAATTTTAACCAAGCGTTACGACTCGACCCTAATTTTGTGGATGCCTACTATAATCGAGGTCTTACCCGCTACTCGCTGGGAGATAGGCAGGGTGCGATCGCTGACTATACTCAAGCATTGAAGCTCAATCCCAACATGGCTGAAGCTCATGGCAATCGAGGAGTTGCTCGTCAAGCATTGGGAGATAAACAGGGAGCATTAGCAGATTTACAGAAAGCCGCTCAACTGTTTCGCGCTCAGGGGAATATGGCTAACTATCAACAAACACAAGAGTTGCTCAGAAACCTCCAGCAGTAAACAGATGTTAGGATGCTCAAATTTGTAGCTGTTGAAAGCTTTTAAAACTAGTTATTCGATGAGTCATTTATTCATCCTTAATTTGGGTAAGGGAGATTGGCAACAAGGTTTTTCAATGGTTGTGGCGCAGTTGTGGATGAGCAATAGTATCACTCCCATGCAAATGACAGGAAGCTTACCTCCTGCACCTGAATTTAGTGCTTTATATCCGCGCTGGCAAAAGTTGTATGAAGCGTTGTATGCTCATCGCAGTTGGCGAAAGTATCGAGTAGCAGAAAGCAATTTTGAAATTGAGGATGATGAGTCTTATATTACCGATGTTTCTGAAGTAGAATTTCAACGAATTTGCCAAGAAATTCAGCAAGGACTTAACATTTGGCTGAATGCTGATTCTTTTCGGAATATTGATCGCCAACTGCACACTCGCTTAAATCCAACTGATGAAATTCGAGTTATTATCACTGCTGAAAATCATCATTTATTAAGACTCCCCTGGCATCTTTGGCACTTTTTTGAAGACTACCCCAGAGCGGAACTTGCTTTAAGTTTACCAGAGTACGCGCAAGCGATTAAAGCTAATGCTAATCAGCAAAAATCCACCGTCAAAATTTTAGCCATTCTGGGCAATAGCGAAGGAATCGACATTGCCACAGACCGAAAATTACTAGAACAACTTCCCAATGTAGAATTACAATTTTTGGTTGAGCCAAAATTGGAAGAATTGAACCAACAACTTTGGCAACCCGGATGGGATATTCTGTTTTTCGCTGGACATAGTTCTAGTCAAGAAAACAGTCATATTCTGCAAATTAATCGTAACGATAGCATCTCTTTAGAACAATTGCGGTTTGGATTGAAAAAAGCGATCGAGCGCGGATTGAAGCTAGCAATTTTCAACTCTTGCGATGGGTTGGAGATTGCTTGGAATTTAGTAGATTTACAAATTCCTCAAGCAATTGTGATGCGGGAACCTGTTAGCGATCGCGTCGCCCAAGAATTCCTGAAAAACTTTCTAGTTGCTTTTTCTGGCGGACAATCTTTTTACTTATCAGTACGAGAAGCACGAGAACAACTCCAAGCATTAGAAACAGAATTTCCCTGCGCTACTTGGTTGCCCGTTATTTGCCAAAACCCAGCAGAATTACCTCCTAAATGGAATGATTGGTTAAGTAAAACAGATAATAAAGAGCAGAATACAGAATCAAAAATTCAACTATCTCCTCTGAAAAAGCGAAATTTAATTCATACTTTGGTTAGTAGTATTGCCGTAACTGGATTAATGTTGGGAGTGCGATCGCTTGGCTTTTTACAACCGTTAGAATTATGGGCATTCGATCGCCTTTTGACTCTGCGACCAAATGAACTTCCTGATAATCGTTTCCTAATTGTTACCATTAACGAAGCGGACATCCAAGCGCAAGATTCCGATCGGGGTCGCAGTTCCCTTTCAGACAAAGCATTTAATCAACTTTTGAACCGCATAGAACCACATCAACCTCGTGCGATCGGAATCGATGTTTACCGCGATTTTGCCACCAAATCACAGTATCCCACTCTCATTGCACATTTGCGCCAAAATAAACGCCTTGTTGCTATTTGCAAAGGTAGCGATGCAAAGTACGATCCCACAGGGATTGCACCACCTCCAGAAGTTCCCCCATCCAGAGTTGGATTCAGCGATTTTCTGGAGGATGATGACGGCGTGTTACGTCGCCAACTTCTATTTGTCGATCCCGATCCAGCTTCGCCTTGCACAACTCCTTATGCCTTTAATGTGCGGTTAGCATTTCGCTATTTGGAAACAAAAGGAATTTCTCCTCAATTTACCTCTGAGGGTAATCTCAAACTAGGTAAAGTTGAATTTAAGCGGTTGCAAAGGCGAACAGGAGGGTATCAAGGAATTGATGCAGCAGGTAATCAAATTATTCTCAATTACCGTTCATTGCCCTCTCTAAGAGCGATCGCACCTCAAGTTACCTTGAATGACGTTTTGAGTGGAAAAGTCCGTCCAGAGGCGATTAAAGGGCGAATTGTATTGATTGGCGTGACGGCGAATAGTAGTAGCGACTTTTGGGCAACACCTTATGGATCGGCAACAAAGGAAAAAGTGCCGGGAGTTTTCATTCAAGCAAATATGACCAGTCAAATTTTAAGTGCTGTTTTAGACAAGCGATCGCTAATTTGGGTTGGAAATTTACCTGGAGAAATACTTTGGATATGGACTTGGGCGTTAATTGGTGGACTTAGTGTTATTTGGTTACGATCGCCACTACAACGCACAGTAACTTGCGTAATTATTGTGGTAATTCTCATCGGAATTAGCTTTGTATTTCTAATTCAAGGAAGTTGGGTTCCTTTGGTTCCTGCCGGAATTATAGTAGTTATTTCGGTATCTATAAGTAGTTACTTGAACCCTAATGTTCCAACTTAGTCATTGATTAAACTTTATGTTTCCGATTAAAAGCTGTTTTCGCTCTATTCAAGTTTGTACTTTAACAGCAATCGTACTCGACCTAAGTAGTGTGGGTCAATTAAGTTTATCTCAGCCTGTCTCTAATCAAAAAAACATTCAAGAAACACAAATTATTTTTAACGATCCAACTCCACCAAGTCAAGGTTCACCAAGCGGAAGACAGCGAGGTGGTGCTAGTAGAGGGCCATGCCGGGAATTTGAAACATTAACAGCATTAGTTCCGGCAAATAATGGTATGGTTTGGGGAAGAACAACAAGCGATCGTCCGACGTTTTGGTTTTATTTACCCAACCAATTAACAGAGCAAACTCCGATCGAATTTGTTTTACAAGATGATGCCGATAACTATATTTATAATAGTCGTTTTAATGCTCCCGGAACGCGATCGGGCTTAATCAATATTACCATTCCTGATACTGTTAAATCTTTAGAAGTTGGCAAAACTTATTCTTGGACACTCTCAGTTTATTGCGACCCAGCAAAACCTTCTAGCTCAGTATTTGTTAAAGGAACTATCCAGCGAGTTAACTTAGATCCTACTGTAAAAAATCGCTTGCAAGAAGCAGCACCAATAGAACAAGCAAGAATATATGCAGCTAATGGCATTTGGTTTGAAGCGTTGAATACTTTAGCTAATGTTTATCACACCAATTCCAATCAGAAATCGATCGCAACTGCTTGGATAAATTTATTGCAGCAGGCAAAATTAGAATTTCTCACTCAAATACCCTTTACATCTTGCTGCACTCCCGAACAAAAAATTAGTAATTAATCACCCATAAAAAGACATAGAGGCGCAACAATTTGCGTCTCTATTTTATCTAATGTCCCTTTTATTATTCATAATGTAGAGACGTTATATATAACGTCTCTACAAGGTGTTGGATTAAAAATACTATGGCTAACTAGCCGGACATATATTATATAACGCAAGTTGCTAGTGATTAATTCTTTCGGAGTTCCCCCCTTATTAAGAGGGGCTAAGAAATTAAATAACCCAATATCCATTTCTGCGCCAGTATTGTTCCTTCAAAGCTAACTCCAATTCCTCAGAAGAGATTAACTGTTGCTCAAGCAACAATTCACCAAGTTTTCTATGCTGATAAAACTGAAGGTTTAACGCTGATTCCAATTGAGTTTGAGAAATAATCTTTTTATTGACTAAAATCCAACCTAATTTAGTTGAATGAGTGAGCAGATTTTTAAGAATAGGTATAGGTTGATTTTTAGTTGATGTTGTTCTAAGAGTTAAAGTGTAGTTAACAACCATTTTTTTTATTTATAAGCTTCTATCAAATTATGCGGACAGATAGCGCAGTTTATGCAATGAATAAACAATTTAATCATTAAAAATCATGCTTACAGGAAAAAGTCCGATGCGGTCGGAATTTTCTAGTTTTGGATGAAAGTAATTAAACAAATTTAAAGCCAAAATTAGGCATAATAGCGGTCGTATTGAAGGCTAAAACATACATAAACTAGCTAACAAAACCTTAAGGCAAAAAAGGCGATCGCACGATCGCCCCAGGACAGCGTTATATTCTCAGAAGTTGTTAGTTTAAATAGCCCTAACCCAGGTAGGTAAAAGCATTCGTTTGCAGGTATGTAGAAGAGAGCGACACATCCTGCAATACACCAACCACATCAAACTTATCTTGTTCGGGGCCAATATAGACGATCGCAGTATCTACCTTATCCGCACTGCCAAAACTTTGACCCCAGAAAACCTGAGTCAGTTGATAATGAGTAGCATAGCCATCGAGTTCAATTATGTCCTCTCCGAGTTGAAAGTCTGTAATTAGAGCAAATCCTCTACTACCGCTGGGATTGAGAATATCATCATTGATATAGCCCGGATCGGCTATCCGTTGACCAGAGGGAAGAGTAAATGTATTTGTAGCTAAAGAGAAGATATCCTGACCTATATCACCTATTGGATCAGCTATTGCGTCACCCGTAAGAACGTCAAACTCTCCAGAACCACCACCGCCATTGAGATAATCATTACCATAGTCACCTGATAGGACATCATCTCCTTGTTCTCCAAACAGTGCGTCATTGCCTTTACCACCGTAGAGAGTGTCATTGCCCAGAGAACCATATAGTAAGTCATCGTCTAGATTTCCAAACATCAGGTCATTGCCTTCTTCCCCAAATAGCAAGTCATTGCCTTTACCACCATGCAGCAAGTCATTGCCTAGATAACCATACATTACATCGTTGCCTTGATTACCATATAGCAAGTCATCACCTTGTTGACCTAACAAGGCATCATCGCCAGAACTCCCGAAAATTGTATCGTTATCGAAAGTACCCCAAAGTACGTCATTGCCTTCGCCACCAATAATCATTGTCATTTTCGTCGTCCTTTATTTGGTAATGTGTTAGTTGAAAGACTCGAAATGATGGCAGTTCTACCTCTGTTGAGAACCAACCATTTCATCTCCTACCAATGTTTGCGGGTGGCTTTTTGGGTTTATGCACGCTTCGTTGGCAAATTTTTTAGCTTCATAGCTCAAAATGCTGTTATATCTAGTTTTCAGGTATGGGTAGCATCTGTAATTAGGGAAAAATTAGCAAAGCGAGTCATTATATTAGATGCTTTACTTAAAAAGTAATCAGAGATTACGATCGCTCTTAGCAAATCTAATATTAAGAAGTTTATTTTTAGGTTTAGCTGGGGAAATATTTAACGCCAATCCGATACAGGCGCAAATTATTCCTGATAATACGCTGGGGAATGAACGATCGCACCTCACACCCAACAACGTCATCGAAGGAGGAGCAACAAGAGGCCCTAACTTATTTCACAGTTTCTCCGAATTCAACGTAGGTGAAGGACAGCAAGTTAACTTTGCCAATCCCAACGGCATACAAAGAATTATCAGTCGAATCACAGGCAAAAATCGCTCCCAAATTTTGGGAACATTGGGAGTATTAGGTAACGCCGATTTGTTTTTCATCAATCCTAATGGCATCATATTCGGAGCCAATGCCCGATTAGATGTACGCGGTTCTTTTGTCGCAAGTACGGCAGATAGCATTTTGTTCGATAGTGGTTTTGCCTTCAGCGCCAGCAACCCGCAAGCACCCCCACTGCTAACGGTGAATGTGCCAGTAGGTCTACAATTTGGAGCCAATCCAGGTAATCTAATTAACCGTTCTATAACTAGCGATACTGATGGCAATCTCGTCGGTTTGCAAGTACCTCTAGGGAAAACCTTGGCACTGGTGGGGGGAGATATTGCACTGGAAGGAGGCTGGTTGCGAGCAGAAAGCGGACGCATTGAGTTAGGCAGTGTGGCGGGTTCGAGTCGGGTCAACCTGACCCCAATTGTTAATGGTTGGGCTTTAGATTATACAGGGGTACAAAATTTCCAAGACATTAGTTTATCTCAAGCAGCGAGAGCGACTATTAGTGGAAATGGTGGCAATAGCATTCAGGTGCAGGGACGGCGCGTAACCCTGAGTGGAGGTGCCCAGCTGGATGCAAATACCATAGGGGATGCACCAGGCGGTAATTTAACCGTCAATGCTTCTGAATCCGTGAACTTAACAGGTAGGTCAGAAGCGAGTGGAAACCCGAGTGGATTGATTGCTCGAACTGGCGGTGCGGGGAATTCAGGTAATATAGCGATCGCAACACAACAATTAAGCATCACCGATCGTGCCACAATTGCAACGGACACTTTCAATGCCGGAAATGCAGGTAATATCAGCGTGTTCGCCTCTGAATCTGTGGAAGTATCTGGAAGCGACAATTCTACAGGGAGCGGATTAGCAGCTGATGCGCGAGTCGATAGTACAGGTAATGCCGGAAACATTAGTATCACCACCGGACGGTTAATCGTTAGTGATGGAGGTCAAATTGGAGCTAGCTCTTTTGCTAGTGGAAAAGGCGGGGATTTGACCATCATCGCTTCTGATTCAGTTGAAGTCAGTGGAGTCAATCCCACCGATGAGTTTAGTAGTAATTTGGCAACTCAGAGCGACCAAACCTCTACAGGAGCTAGTGGTAATTTGAGAATCGAAACCCGACGACTCACCATTCGAGACGGTGCTTTTGTCTCTGCATCTAATCGCGGTTTGGGAAGAGGCGGTAAGTTAGAAATTGTGGCTACAGAATCAGTTACAGTCGCGGGTGTGTCATTTCTGGTTGATTATCCCACCTATTTACAAAATGATGGATTGGGAAGGGGTGGAGCGGGAGATTTATTAATTACGACCCCTTTGCTTTTAGTAAACGATCGCGCACGCATCAGCGCCTCTAGTATCTCTGGGGAGGGTGGGAACATCATTATTAATGCCGGATCTGTGATTTTACGCAACGGCGGGGTCATTGAGAGCGACGCTGACCCCAGCGCCAACGCTTTCCCAAAACCAGATATCACCATTGACAGCACCGCCAACGGTGGCAACACGATTATCAACGCCGATAACTTATTGATTTTGGAGAATAGCGCAATTACAGCCAACGCGGTCAAAGGTCAGGGAGGAAATCTTCTAATTACGCTACAAGGAGTCTTCCTTCGTTCCTCAGAAAGCACGATTAGCACTAGTTCACAATTGGGAGTAAACGGTTTGATTGATATCCAGACTCCCGATATAGACCCGAGTCAGGGGTTAGTTATTCTCTCCACTGATTTAGTCGATCCTGTAGGATTAATTGCTCAACGCTGTCCAAGTAATGCCAGTGAAACTGGTAGTTTTGTCAATACTGGACGTGGCGGTGTCCCCACCAATCCCACTGCTCCACTAATTGCAGATACCCTTTGGCAAGATTTGGAACTGCTAGGGGAAACAGGGAAAGAAGCAAGGGAGCAAAGGACAACTAACTATCAACGACTCAGAACTGACAATCCTACCTCCCCTATTGTTGAAGCACAAGGATGGGTGGTTTTGAGTAATGGTGCGATCGTTCTAACTGCTCAAGCACCTACCGTTACACCTTATCGGGTAGAAGGTCAAGGTGGTTTATTCTGTCGCTAGTGCAAGAAGGCAGAAGGCAGAAGGGAAGAAGACTTTTATGTTCAGCTTTCTAGCTGTTTTCCGCTGCTCAATCATTTCTGCCACGCTGCACTAATCGTCAAACTCCTAAGAAACACATTTGCTCAAACTCTTGTGCATTGTGTTTGTTTCATCTATTGTGGGCGTTTCTTCGCGCCCTTTGGGGGCTCAGATCTTGCTCTTTGAAAGGAGGTAGAACCTCCCAACCCTCGTTACCAGGTTGAACCTGGTAACGAGAAGTAGAGGCTCCGCCTCAGAAGTGCAAGATCTTAGTAAAAGGAGTATTAATCTCGGATTTGTTATTGCCTACTTACTAGAGGTTTTAACATCTCCAAACGATGTCTATTTTCTAGATTCAAGAGCGAAGCTATTTCTTCTAAAATTTCATAAATTTGTTGAGAAATAGGTAAGTTTTGGTCTGCTAAACAATCGCATAAAGTTTCGAGAGCTAATACCCATTCGCCTCCTTGTTCGATATCCGATCGCACCATATCTATATATTCTTTTGGCAGAATTTCTTCAACCAAATATAGAGCAGTATTCAGCTTCTCTTCTACAATTTTATAGTCAAACATTATAGACCTCTTGCACGATTACTGAAATTTGATTTTAACCACAGATGAAATATAAATAACTCAGGCAGATTTATTGACTTTTGCCTGAATCATTCTGGATTTTATGGATTACGGGGACGATTAGTGGGAAAAGCTGTAATGACTCCTTCCCCTTGAGGTTCTACGATAATTCTGATATTAACGCCCTCTCTAGTACCTTCAATTCGCCACCTGTTCGGAGGTCTGCCAGGTTGTTTAATCCATCGGGAATTAGGGTCTTTAATCATATCAGAAATGTATCTGATAACTTGGCGATCGCTCCATCGAGCCGGGAATTCACTTTTACCAGGAATTCCTCTTCCTGGCCCATGACCACCACCAGTTGCATCACCATTAAGAATATGTGTTATTCGTTTAGGGCTAATTCGACTCAGTTTATCAAGATTTACACCTTTGGGAATATTACTATTTTGTCGATAATTGCTGGCAGTATTTGAGTCTTGAAGGATAATTGAAGCTTGGGCTTGAGATGATATAGACTGACAGAATAAGGTAACGGTTAATGTGCTAGCAAGAGTAATAGCGATCGAGCAAAAGCTTTTCCTCATCAACTTAGCAAACAGTGAAGAATCAGTCGAATTATAAAATGATAAAGGTTGCATAGTTTAGCTCCTATAAAAATTGTCACTTAGTTTTTCAGAAGAACAATAATGTAAAAACCAAAATAACTCTTCTTCCGATAACAGCGAAATAATCGAGTTATCTGTAAGTAATGAATCAGCCAATGGTAAAGAATTAATTGAAGTAGAAAATGGTAAATATTGCATAGATTTAACCACCAATAAATTGTCTTTATCGATAAAAAAGACCGCCCACAATGTTGGGGCGATCGCATTATGCAAATTTTTATCGTCGAGCAAAATTTGGTGTTAGGGTAAAAGACCCAACTGGACGCAATCCCTGTTTTGTGAAATTGCCATAAATCCCACCAGAAGCAGTGCAACTTGCTGACCAATATTGCCCAGAGGATCTTTTTAAAGTAAATTGAGTTCCATAAATTTTACCTTCAACAGTTTCTTGATAATTATTTAAATTCAATGTTCCCGACCATTTAGAACCATGAACTCGAGTAATCTTTAAAGGCCCTGTATATACATTTGGATCTCTAGGATAGGTGGCTTGTGTATGAAAATTTGCCCCTTTAAATATTAGCTGGTGACAAGACAATTTAAAGGCATTAGTTGGTTGTTGGGCATTAATTGATTGTTGAGCAGTAGAAGGTGTAGTAGCAACAAGGTTTAAAGCTAGAGGACCGATCGCTAATAGGGATACAATTTTGCGAAGCATGGTAATTCTCCTAAGTTTTTTCTTTGGTTTGAGTGCCTCTGCACTCTCTTTAGTAATTTGCGGGTGGAAACAAAGAATTATGCAGCCTTTAAGATTGAAATTTTGACAGTTATTTTTTTGCCTTAATTCTAGCTGGCTAGGTTGGGTTTTGCTGCTGTTCTGAGCAACAGCAGGCGTTCTTTTTAACACCTGGATTTATTAGCTCAAAACATCACCGCAAGTAATTTTTGTGACTTTGCCATTTTGAATGGTAAAAACAAAATAAGTAGGACTGCTACTATTAACGCGGTAGTTTAAAGTAGTCGCCGAATCGATTTTTCCATAGATGCTCATGACTTTTGAAACGCGATCGCCTACTTTAACTCCATCCTTAGTAGCATACCGAGAACTGTCAGCTTCTATTTCATAAACAGAAAAGTTATCGGTTGGCTTGCTACCTTCAAGTAACTTAACAGTTATTCCTGGATATTGAAGAGTACGAGTTTTACCAGCCACCCCCATGTAACCATTCTTGATTTTTCGCGGTTGACCTAAAACTTTTCTAACTTGTACTTCAGACATTGAAAGATTGACACCCCCTATTTGTAAGCGTTTGTAAGCGATTCCTCTAAATTGATTAAGCGCCAACATCATCTTTTGTGGAGTAGCAATTGTTGTTTGTTGGGCAGTAGCAGGCATTCTCAAAGTTGTAGCACCAACTGTAGATAAAGAAGTTGCGGCTAAGGCTATCAAACTTAATTTGGTGAGTTTCTGAATGCTTGGTTTGATGGATAAAGTTTTCATGAGTTTCTCCAAAATTAATAGAAGAATTCGAGGTTAATTTGAGTGTTGATGCCATTCAGTTGCTTGCTTTGAACTGAAATATGTCAATCAACTCTCTACAACATTAGGCGGGCAAGTTTGCCTCTTTATGCACGCTAATGTTGATGAAATAAATTTTTGCTTGAAGTGCTTATAGGACGGAAATTACAACCAGTTGCCCACTAGGACATAAGGTGCCCAGTAGCGAGGATGGCGGAAGTTTGGATCGCGTAATAAACTGAGTTGTGCTTGTCTGAGGGCTTCGGCTTTGGAGAGGTTACGATCGGACAATGCACGATAAAATTGACCAATAAATTGTGCGCCTGACTCATCATCTAAACTCCAGAGGGAAGCTAAAGTGCTACGTGCGCCTGCTCTGGTGGCAACTCCTGCTAGTCCTAATGCGGCGCGTTTGTCTCCCGCAGCGGTTTCGCAAGCACTGAGGACGAGAAGTTCGATCGCTTCTTCCCTCACTTCATCCCGTTTGCGGAGTAAAGCACTCAGTTCATTCACATCAATCTTTTTATCCCAAGCTAATATAAAAGTTTCATTTGCATTTGAACTAAATTGTCCGTGAGTTGCTAAATGAACGATGGGAAACGGCAGGGTTTCAATCTGTTTTTGCAAGGTTGAACTCGTAAAATTTTGATTTAAAAGGATTTGGCTTTTAAGTTCTGTTTGGATTCCTTTCAGTTCCGAATTAACATTAGATAAAGCACTAAATCCATATCTTTCTTCTGTTAATCCAGCCGCCAAAACACTTAATTTTTGTTTTTGTAAGGGTTGAGGATTTATTAATCGCAATCCTGGTGTCAAAGCAATGCTATAACGCTCAATGAGATATTGTTTCCCATCGTACAAAGCTGCCATTGGTACATTTCGGAAAGCACCATCTAGGACAAATACTAATGTTTTGGGTACTTGTTCTTTTAACTCTGCTTCAATTGGACGAATTAACCAGTCGTAAACCCTTTGCGCCAAAAGTTTGCTCTCTGGTGTGGTGAAAGGCTTTTCCAAATTTTGCCGGAATTGTTCGATCGTATTTTCAACTTCTTGCTGGGAAACAGAAGCGGTATAATGGCGCAAAGCTTCTCCTGGCAAACTCAAAATTATTTCCAATCGGTCTGTCAAAATAATGGGATAAATCACTGCTGATTCTGTTTGATCAACTCGATCGATCGCCACACTTTGACCTTCCAAACAAGCAGTACGGAAGAAGTTATCTAGTTCTGCTAATTGTAGCGATTCAATTACCTCGCGAGCTTGTTTTAAATCTGCTTGACTCGGAGAGTTTTTTAGTAATAAATCAACAAATTGTCGATAAACTGGCTCTACACTTTCACGAAATGAATATTGTAAGTCTGGATTAGTAGCAACCAAATCACTGCGAATAGATTGAAGTGTTTTAAACGCAGTTTCATAAACTTGGATTGCTACTTTTATCTGTCCTTGCGCTTTCAGAATGCGCCCAAGTTGCCATTGCCATTGATAAGCAATTTCTGGAGAATTGATTGCTTGTGCAATCAAAAGTGCTTGTTCAGTTAGCTTTTGTGCTTCTAACCATTGTTGGGTTTGTTCATAGATTCCACCCAGATATCCTAAAGTATATGCTTCGGCAGGGCGATCGCTCAAATTTTTCGCCTGTTCCAGAGCAATTGCCAGAGTTTGTGCTGCTTGGTTATTTTGTTGTTTATTCCCTATCTTTTGTAGGCTTTGGGCAAAATTAATTCTTGCATAAATTGTCGATCGACTTGGAGGAAGTTTTTCTAGTAAAGCTTGAATATTAGGTATAAGAGATTGAACTTCTTCTCGTTTTCCTATGTCTAATAACAAACTCAATTGATTGAGTTGCGCTTGTGTTTGAGCTAAAGGTGAGGCATTAGAAGCTACAACTTTTTGATAATAAGCTAGGGCAGTTTTTGAGTCTTTTTGGGCGCGGGCTGCGTTACCCAAGCTGACTAAGGTTGCACCAACATATTCGGATAATTTGAGTTGTTCTGCAATTGCTAAACTTTGCTGCAAAACTCGCTGAGAATTCTCAATATCACCTACTAACAGTCGGATGTTTCCCAAACTTCGCAAACTAATGGCTTTTAATTGGGAGTTAGGCTGCGGTTGAACAATTTGTTCTATATCATTAAGAGTTTTGCGTGCTTGTAAAAATAATCCCAATGCTTGCTGTGCTTGGGCTTGGTTTATTAAACTGCCAATTATTCGGTTTTCATCTTTAATCTGTTTATAAATGTCAGTAACCTGTTTCCATGTTGTTAATGCTGCTTCTGTTTGACCCAGAAAAAATTGAAGATTTCCTTGGGTATTTAATGCGTGGGCAAAGATAAGTTTTGATTTATGATTTGTAGGGGCGGGTTTAGCAGATAAATCTGTACTTTCAGGAGAAGAATTAACAGCAAAACCCTCCCCTACAGAGTTTTGAATTAAGTTTAAGCTTTGCGCGATCGCATTTTTTGCCTCTGACCACTCGCCAAGTTGCTGATATGCTAAGGAAACATAGCTGAGGATTAATGCTCGATCGAGATCGTCCCCGCGATTTTGGTATATAGTAGCCGCTTGTTGCCAAAGTGCGATCGCTTGAACAAATTGTCCATTCTGATAGTAACTAACAGCCTGCTGTATTAATTGAGTAATATCAACCTCAACTAAAGATGTATAATTAATCTGAGTGGTAGCAACTATATGCGTAGCCATTGCTTTCGGCAGGATTAAATATTGCCCAAGGTTAGAGAACGCTGAAACCAAGGATATCGGTAAGGTCTTGGTTTTCCCCTGACTCAGTGCCAGCAACAAAGATAGGCAGATCCCTATTAGCAAATTTCTTAAAGTTGTAACCATCTCGCTTATCTGATATTGAAATCAGAGCCTTCCTAGAATAGCTTTTTTTTAGCCTTTTAAATGCTGGGTACTGTGGAAAAAACCATTTGATTTGTAATAATTGGGAATGTGGCTTAAAACAAACCTAAAAATGTCCACCTCAACATACGATAACCTATTCAACATTATCGAACAATTAGTATTACATCATTCTCCCAGTGGTGCAGAAAGCGAAATCGATCGCTTATTACTCGATCATTTTGAAAAACTGCAAGTAAAAGCTTGGATAGATAGAGCAGGAAATGCGATCGCACATCTCCCAGGCAAAGATTCTACCAGAGCGATCGCCATTACCGCTCACAAAGATGAAATTGGTGCCATAGTTAAAAGCATAGAACCAGAAGGAAAAATCCAAATTCGCAAACTCGGCGGCGCATTCCCTTGGGTTTACGGCGAAGGAGTATTAGACTTACTAGGCGACAATCAAACAATCAGTGGCATACTTTCCTTTGGTTCTCGTCACGTCTCTCACGAATCACCCCAAAAAGCTCAACAAGAAGACAAACCCTTAAAATGGGAAGACACCTGGGTAGAAACCAAACTGACGAGTGAAGAACTAGAAGCAGCGGGTATTCGTCCCGGAACTCGCGTCGTGATTGGCAAACATCGCAAACGCCCGATTCGCCTTAAAGACCACATCGCCAGCTACACCTTAGATAATAAAGCCTCGATCGCCATCTTGCTAGCCCTAGCCGAAAATATCAAACAACCCGCAGTGGATACTTATTTAGTAGCCTCAGCAAAAGAAGAAGTCGGCGCAATCGGCGCACTCTACTTCACCCAAAACCAAAAACTCGAAGCATTAATCGCCCTAGAAATTTGTCCCCTATCCAGCGAGTACCCCATCGAAGACGGAGAAGCACCAGTTTTGCTATCACAAGATGGCTACGGAATATATGACGAATCATTAAATAACGACCTGCGAACCGTCACCAAACAACAGGGCATACCTTTACAATTAGCAGTTCTTAGTGGTTTTGGTTCTGATGCTTCGCTTGCCATGAAATTCGGTCATGTCGCCCGCGCCGCTTGCTTAAGCTTTCCCACTCAAAACACACACGGTTATGAAATCGCTCATCTGGGTGCGATCGCCAACTGCATCCACATTTTACAAGCATACTGCGAAAGGGACTGGGGACTAGGGACTGGGGACTGGGAGAAAGAGTAAATATTTCTTTTTTGTCCCCTTCCTTGTCCCCTTGTCCCCAGTCCCCAATCCCCAGTACCGAATAATTAACAATGTGTAAACCGTACTCAGAAAAACCGTATTATTTCCTACAATTAAGATAACCGGGGAATTGATCAGGATAGAATTTAGTCGATTATGCCCAAAACTGTTGCCGATGTAATGAGCCGCGATCCGATTTCCGTGCGGCCCGAAACACCTCTCCAAGAGGCGATTAAAATTATGGCCCAGCGACGCATTAGTGGTCTGCCAGTAGTGGATCAGGCTGGCAAATTAGTGGGTGTGCTCTCGGAAACAGACTTAATGTGGCGGGAAACAGGGGTAACGCCCCCAGCATATATCATGATTCTCGACAGCGTGATTTATTTAGAAAATCCTGCCCGTTACGATCGAGATTTACACAAAGCTTTGGGGCAAACAGTGGGAGAAGTGATGACGAAAGATTCCTTAATTACTACTGAACCAGATCAACCCTTGCAGAAAGCAGCACAATTAATGCACGACAAAAACATTCGTCGCTTGCCAGTAATTGATGATGCTGGAAAAATTATTGGCATTCTCACGCGAGGAGATATTATCCGGGCAATGGCAGCCAGTCAAGACTAGTTCATTAGTTCTGGTCATTTGCCCTAAAACCGTATTGAGATTTTAGAGTTGCGATCGAACAATCCAAAAACTTAAAATCTAACATCTAAAATCTTTTGACCTGTGACCAATCAGCTTTGTTCTTTGAAAACCCTTTTTACTGACAAATGACCATCACTCCTGACTCTGTGCAAAAATTGCTTCGTTCAGAGGAACTTAGCGATCGCTTACGTGCCGTCAATCAACTGCGTCAATTAGACAGAAGTAACGCATTTAAACTGGTGCAAATCCCCATTAAGGACAGCAACTCTAGAGTACGTTACGCTGCTGTTAGTCAATTAGACATTCTGGGCTGGGAAAATCTGGAAACATCTTTGCAGATCTTGCGCGATCGCTTGCTCAACGACTCGGAAGTAGACGTACAAGCAGCTGCTGCCGACTGTCTGGGAGCTTTACAGTTAAAAGAAACTCTCACAGACTTAGAACAAGCCTACCACAATACCTCGGAATGGTTGCTACAAATGAGCATCATCGCCGCTTTAGGAGAAATGGGAGACATCCAAGCTTTTAACCTCCTAGAAGAAGCACTCCAATCAAAGGTAGATTTAGTTAAAACAGCCGCCATCAGTTCCTTTGGCGAATTAGGAGACTTACGCGCAGTTCCCCTCCTGAGTCACTACAGCAAAGATCCTGATTGGCAAACTCGCTATCGTGTCGTCCAAGCACTCAGTCGTCTAGGTAGTCCAGAAGCCCTCGCTGTACTGCAAACCATGACCAATGATGAAGTAGAACAAATCGCCAAAGAAGCTAAAAACAGTTTGCCGATCGCTTAGATTAGCTATTTTCTCCTACTTAACTTTAATCTTGCTTGAGGATAAGTAGGAGAAAATTCTCCGCACAATTTCTCTTCAGTTTAGAAGATATTATTAACCTAACTTTTTACCTGATTAACTCTCAGTTTTGACGGTGGTCATTGTTGTAATGAATTCTCGCCCCAGCCCACATTAATTTTTCGCGTAAAGTTTGATAATAAGAATAGTTTTCTCGTAAAATAATAAACTTAGCAAGGCAGTCAGCCATTTGGACATCAACTCTTTGTCCAGGCCAAATAGCAGTTGCTAAAACACCATCCATCCAGAGTTTAGTATTTAAATCATAATCTCCCAAAGGCCAGATACTTACCACTGAGCCAGCAGGTAAAACCAAGGGACGACTCGCTAAACTTAAAGGACAAATGGGAGTAATTGCGATCGCGTGCATCCCATCATGAATAATCGGGCCATTAGCAGAAACAGTATAACAAGTTGAACCAGTAGGCGTAGCCACAATTAACCCATCGCCTTGATATTGATCTACCACCTCACCATCAATTTCCATCTCTAAAAAAGAAGTTATCATGCGATCGGCAGAAGCAGGCTTCACACACATTTCATTTAAAGCCAAAAACCACTGACTCATTGGTTCTTGATTAGTGCGATCGCCCTCAAACAACGCCGCCTGCAACATCATTCGCCGTTGAATAGCAAAACGATCTTCCAGTAAACGATCCCAAACCTTTTCTGTATCCTTAAAGTCCTCAAACTGCTGCGTCAAAAACCCTAAATGTCCCCCCACATTTACCGCCAAAATCGGAATTCCTTCCGGCGCTAAATGCCTCGCCGCTGCTAATGCCGTACCATCCCCACCCAACACTATAGCCAAATCTATTTTGTGAATTGATGAAGCCAAAAAAACTGGATAAGGATTATCCTTCGATCCACTTGGCCCCAATAACACTTGACAATTCCGCTGTTCTAATTGTCGCGCACAATTTTCTGCCCATTTGCGACTCAGGTCATCTCCTGCTTTGTGTGCAATAATTATGTGTTTTAGCTGCACTCTAATTACCAACTCCAGCGTTATATTTTTTAGGGGATTAGGGACTGGGGACTGGGGACTGGGG
>NZ_JADEWG010000133.1 GCF_015207735.1 [Phormidium] sp. LEGE 05292 | reverse complement strand
CTTGATGGTTCTTCTATAGTTTGCCAGGTTAGCATTATTTTTTCTATTCGATCTAACAAAATCACCAATTCGAGACGCACGAACTAAAGCAATTTTGCACCGTGTTTCCGGTAAGCGAAATAGTAGTTTATCTAGTCAGCGATCTGGGTAGGCATCTGAAAAGTTTTCCCCCTCTTTAGGTTGATGAATAATGTAACGAAAATTACAAAAATGGAAAGATAAAAAACCAAATGATGTGAAATTTGTCTTTAAATTAAAGCAGGGGGAAAAATGGTTATCAGTGCTAAAACTCGTGCTTTCGGAGTTTTTTCTAATAGAGAAACAGCAGAAATAGGACTTACTGAATTAAAAAAATCCGGCTTTCCAATGGAGAAAGTTTCTATAATTGCTAAAGACTTGGAAAAAGGCGATCGCGTAGGTGGTGCCAAAACTACCCATACCGTAGGCGAACAAAATGTAAATTCTCCCACAGCGGTTGTTTCCGACCTTGCCACAGGTAGCACTTGGGGTACATTGTTAGTAGGTCTTAGCGGTTTAATATTGCCTGGTATTGGCCCCGTTTTAGCAGCAGGAAGTCTTGGTGTAGCTTTACTAACTACCTTGGGTGGCGTAGCAATGGGAACGGTCGCTAATGCTAATTTAGTAACATCTCTAATTGATTTAGGCATTCCCGAAGAACAGGCGAGAGTGTATAGCGATCGACTTTTAGCAGGCAATTATTTCCTAATAGTTGATGGCTCAAACGAAGAGATCGATCGCGCTCAAGATATCCTAAGTAAACAGAATGTAGAAGATTGGGGAATTTATCCTCCCTCTAATGGTTGAGCGATAGTAAACCATTAGATATGCTAAATAAACAAAATAGCAATCAAAACAGGAGAAAAAACCATTCTTTTTCTCCTGTTTTCTCATCAAAGATACCGAAAACTTCTTGCTATCTCCGAGCCAACATAAAATTATTTAAGCTAAAATTAAGCCGAATAACCTTAAACCTATAGTTAAATTATTTGAGGAGTTAGAAAAAAGATTATGATCGATCCAGGTTTACAAAGAGTGATTAATCGCCTTGGTGCGAATCTATCCCGCGACTTCTTAGTACAGAAAACCACAAATGATTTACGAGAGTTTCTTCAGGTCGATCGAGTACTCTTGTATTACTTCGTGCGCCAATGGGAAGGAAGAGTCACATTTGAATCCTTAAGTTCCAGCGAATATTCAGTTTTTGGTCAAACCGGGCCCGATGAATGTTTTAATGGTGAATATGCGGCTTTATATCAAGCCGGAAGAATCAGAGCAATTCCTGATATTGAAACTGAATCAATTAGTGAATGTCACCGAGATTTTCTTCGCCATCTCAAAGTGCGTGCTAATTTAGCCGTACCAATTTTAAATAATGGAAAATTATGGGGATTATTAATTGCACATCATTGTCAAGACACTCGTTTGTGGTCAGATTCAGATATTATATTAATGCAAAAAGCAGCAAAAGATTTAGCAATATCTCCAGTAATTAGAGAAATTTAGATTTAGCGTAGATTTAGCGTAGGGTGCGTTACTAACGCACCGCTTCACATGGAGATGGTGCGTTACGCTGTGCTTTTCTTCAATGCCGCAGGCTATACGCACTCTACGCATAATCTAGCTAGTAATTGGCATATTTTTATGGGTACTTTATCCAGTAATCAAAGAAAAACTGGCAGCTTTTACCCTGCAAAAATTCACCTTCAAAAGTTTCGGTTTTGAAATCAGGAAAAAGGGTGATGTAAAATATAGGATATCTCAAATCATCAACAGATGATAGCTATTCAGCTATCACCTTGATGGTTAAGGTATTTTTTGCCATATTCAGGGTTAAATTTATATGAGTAATATTAATGAATGCTACGAAATACTTGGGCTGAAACAGAATGCTTGCCAGCAGGAAGTAAAGCAAGCTTACCGCAATTTAGCTAAAATTTGGCATCCCGATCGTTTTATTGATGATCTAGAAAAGAAAAAAGAGGCTGAGGAGAAAATAAAAGAAATTAATCAAGCTTACAAACTGCTAAAGTCTTATCATTCTGGTGAATTAGTCGATACTTTTTTGGCTGGGGGTTATTCAGTTAGCCGTTCTAAACCAGAAGTTTTTTACAATGAAGGCGTGGCAAATGCAAACGCAGAGAAATATCAGGAAGCTATAGAGTATTTTAATAATGCTATTCGTCTCAATCCTAACTATATTGAAGCATATAAATATCGTGGTCTTGTCTGCGAAAAATTAGGATATAATAACAGAGCAACTTCTGACTTTCGCAAAGCTTTAGAGTTGGAGCGAAAACAGAAAAAAACTGAGCCTCCAGAAGTAAAAAAACAAACCACTCCTTCAGCTAGAGCGAAGGAAGCAAAAGAGCGATCGCAACCAGAAACACCTCCTGCACCTACAGGAGCATCATCAACACCTCTGTGGGATTGTGTATTCACCTTTGCTAGACATTTAAACTCAGTTAGTTCTGTTGCTATTAGTCAAGATGGCAGAACAATTGCTAGTGGCAGCTTTGATGGTACAGTTAAACTTTGGCAACTCAATAATGGCGAAATAATTCGCACTCTTAGCGGACATTCAGATCGGGTTTTGTGCATTGCTTTTAATCGCAATGGAATTAATCTTGCTAGTGGTAGTGCTGATAAAACTATCAAATTGTGGCAAACAACCACGGGAAAAGAAATTCGCACGCTTGGCAGTTTATTTTCGGGACATTCAGACAAGGTTTCGGCAGTTACATTTAGCCCTGATGGGCAAATTTTAGCGAGTGGTAGTGCTGATAAAACCATCAAATTGTGGCAAACAAGTACGGGAAAAGAAATTTCCAGTTTTAGTGGGCATTCAGCACAAATTACAACTATTTCTATGAGCCCAGATGGAAAAATTTTTGCAAGCGGTGGTTTAGAAAAACCTGTCAGAATTAGACAAATAGATAATGGTAAAATAATTCGCTCTATTCCTGTTTTAAGCGCCAATGTTTTGTCTGTAACTTTCAGTCCAGATGGAGAAATATTAGCTATAGCTACTGCGGAAGAAATTAAACTTTTGCAGACAGCTACAGGCCAAGAAATCTGCACCCTCAAGGGACATTCAGGTAGAGTTTATTCTGTTGTTATCAGTCCTGATGGAAAGACTCTAATTAGCGGTAGTGGAGACGGAACTATTAAACTATGGGAGTTAAGTACTGGTAAAGAAATTTGTACTCTCACGGGACATTCAGGATCAGTTTATTCTGTCGCTATTAGTAGAGATGGTAAAACTATTGTGAGTGGTAGCAATGACAAAACTATTAAAGTTTGGCGCTGTAATTAGTTAAATTAGCGTAGGGTGCGTTAGCGACAGCATAACGCACCCTACGCATAATCTAGCTATCTTTGGTTGCTGCTACTTCACTTATCAACGTTCCAGTTTGCTTGATAACTTGTTTAGCTCCCGGTTGTTGCTCCGGTTTTTTGGTGTACCACCAAGCCCATGCAATCAACACAGCTTGAAAAGGAAGTCTAGCCCAATAAAATGCTTGATTATGGGGAATTCCATCAATCTGAATATTATTCAAAGTCATGTTTATATTAGCAGGAAACACAGCAATAAATAGCGCAATTAATCCCCAAGCTGCGGCTACACTAACGAGCGGAATTAATAGCCCAATCCCACCTAAAATTTCAAAAAAACCACTTATATAAACCAACTCAAATGGATAAGGTAATTGAGGAGGTACTATGCGAGCATATTGTTCGGGTCTGACAAAATGGGTAATGCCTACCACTATCATCGATATGGCTAGGAAAACGCGCAGGAATTCTTTCTGCCAAGGGGAATTGTGATTAGGTTGATTCATAATGTTTTGGGCGATCGTTTACCCAAAACATAGCAATAGAAACTGGGAGCTTTGTTCTACCTGCGGCTAGTTTTTCTATATGTTATTACTTTGTAATACACCCTAAACCTCTACCCATCATCTCAATAAGGGAATAGTTTTCGGTGCATATTTTTAAATCATTTCGGGTAAAAGATCTAAAGCGTGTCCGTCAACTGTTTACTTCTCATTAAGTACTGTCGAATTCCAGAATGGAACAATGGAAAAAGAACGGGACAAAGAAATCCAAAAGCAAAAAGGAAAAAAGAAGCTATCAGTAGCAGGATTTATGCGAGATAATTCTTGTGTGCTTTAACACTGGGTTGTCAAGATGCGCCACATTCATCTTAGAATATGTCTAGATGTAATTAAGTAAAGAGCGATGACGGCAAAAGACTTGATTATTCAGGAAATTGAGAATATTCCCGACTTTCTTTTAGATGAAGTTTTGGATTTTCTCCAATTTATTAAAGCCAAATATCAACAAGAAAAGTTAGAAACAACTCTTTTAAGTGAATCTTCTCTGCAAAAAGATTGGTTAAGACCTGAAGAGGATGCAGCATGGCAAGATTTGTAAAAGGTGATGTAGTTGTTGTTCCATTTCCATTTTCAGATTTAACCCAAGCGAAGCGCAGACCTGCATTAGTTATAGCAGCTTTACAGGGAGATGACCTAATTCTTTGCCAGATTACTAGTCAGATTATTAGTGATCGATACGCAATTCCAATTGAAAATACTGATTTTAGTGAAGGTGGACTTAGCCAAAATAGCAATATTAGACCTAATCGCTTGTTTACAGCTGATGACAAAATTATCCTTTATAAAGCTGGTCGGCTTAACACTGATAAATTGAATGAAGTGATTAGTAAAATAATCGAAATTATTCAGTAGTAATTTTTTTATTAGTTACGATTGTTTTAAGATGATTTTCTAAAAAGCCCCCTACCATAGAACGCAGGAGGCTAATCTTTATAATTAAGCAGGTTCTAACCCGGTTTCTTTTTTATTGCCCAAGGATGAGATTCCTCCAGCATCATAGTCCCGTTGCCAGCCGTCATCCCAGGCTTGTTTGGTTGATTGCCCAACTTTTTCAGCGGCCTGAGTAATATCATCTTTATGGCGACGAACACATTCATGACCGAGAGCATTACCAGCGCCAGCGACAAGACCTGTGCCAAAAGCGGTTATAGGATCGGGCATATAGGTTGATTTTTTAGTTGTAAATGTTACCTCTCTATTCTAGATTACGTATTGAAGATAATGTGTAAGGGTTATTACTGAATACAAAAGCATCAAAAAGTACCTGAATAAATGAAACAAGAACGACAAATCTCTGGCGGTTCATCTGAGGCTAATTTTTATCGAAATGACTCATAATCTTTGCCGTTCCAGCAGAAAACGAGTTACATTGAAAATTCTGATTAATTAACTCGTGAGAAAACCCAACCTTAGCAAATGGCAGATTATCAAAGACAAAAGAAAGGTATCTGGACAATACTATTAGCTATTTTGCTGTTTATTCCTTGGTTATTGAGTACGATCGCACTTTTCCTGAGCATCTGGATTATACTACCAGCCCCCACATTTTTCTTGTTACCTTTGGGAGTTGGTGCGCCAGAAATCAGCCCTTGGTTAATTGGTGTAAATGCACTTGCCCTAATCTTAATTCTCTTTAAACTACATCAAAGTTGGCTGTACAATATCGCCCTAATTGCTAGTCTACTCGGTCTGCTTCTGAGTGTACTACCACTGTGGCAATTTCCCAGCGCCAATACAAAAGTAGCTAAAGAAATGCAAACAATTTTAGGGCAAGATTATTTAGCAAAAGTTCCCCAAACAGCACTAAAACAAATGCGTCGTCAACCATTTGTTTTAGCAGATGCTTTCCGGGGAATTCCCACAGCAGAAGTTCGGATCGATCGCCACATCACATTTGCAACTCTCGATAACGTAAAACTCACATTAAATGTTTACCGACCTTTAGCAACAGGTAAATATCCAACTATTATTATGATTTATGGAGGAGCTTGGCGCAGTGGCACTCCCAACAATGACGAAAAGTTTAGTTGCTACATGGCAAGTCAAGGTTATGCAGTAATAGCAATTGATTATCGTCATGCACCTAAATATAAATTTCCGGTGCAATTAGAAGATGTAAAAACAGCTTTAAGTTATATTCAAACTCATGCAGATAGTTTGGAGGTAGATCGCGATCGAATCGCCCTCATGGGACGTTCAGCAGGTGCTCATTTAGCCATGTTAGCCGCTTATCAACCAGATGCAATTCCCGTCAAAGCAGTGGTAAACTACTATGGGCCTGTTAACCTGACCAAAGGTTATTATGACCCACCATTTCCCGATCCAATTAACACTCGTGATGTACTGGAAAAATTTTTAGGAGGTACACCCGAAGAATTAAAAGAACTTTACCAGCAAGCTTCTCCCATTAATTATGTTAGACCAAATCTTCCGCCTTCTTTATTAGTTTATGCTGGTCGCGATCACTTAGTAAAACCTACTTTTGGTCGGCAACTTTATGCACAATTACGAGAAAATGGAAATCAGGTAATATGGTTAGAAATTCCTTGGGCAGAACACGCTTTTGATGCCGTTTTTAATGGCGTGAGTAATCAATTAGCCTTGTATTATACCGAACGTTTTTTAGCTTGGGCTTTGAAGTCTTCTTAGATAACAAATATGAGTAAATATCTTGAAGGTAAAATAGCATTGGTAACGGGTGCAACGCGAGGACTAGGCAAAGGAATTGCGGTTGGACTGGGTGAAGCAGGTGCTACTGTTTATATTACAGGTCGCACTTTAGAGTCGAATGATAATTCTGGAAGTCTCCGAGAAACTGAATCAGCTGTTATCGACGCAGGTGGAATTTGTATTCCCATTCAAGTAAACCATAGTGATGATGAACAAGTGCGTTTATTGTTTGAACGCATTCAAGATGAGCAGGGAAAACTTGATGTTTTGGTGAATAATGTTTATTCAGGAGTACAAGCAATAACAGAAGCTTCTGGAAAAGGTTTTTGGGAGTCAGAACCGAATTTTTGGGATGCTTGTAACAACGTGGGATTGCGTAGTCATTATGTAGCAAGTGTGTATGCAGCGCGAATGATGACGCAACATCAACAGGGATTAATTTGTACGATTTCTTCTTGGGGTGGTTTGTCTTATATTTTTGGCATACCGTACACTGTGGGTAAGTCAGCTTGCGATCGCCTAGCAGCAGATATGGCAATAGAATTGAAACCACATAATGTTACCTCACTGTCAATTTGGCCGGGAATAGTTGGCACTGAACATATCACTCGATTAGCTGCTCAAATGAGGGAAGAAGAGACAACAGACCCCCAAAGTGCTGTATTTAGGGAGGGATACAATTGGGAAACTCCTTTGCTCACAGGGCGGGTAATTGCGGCACTGACAGCAGATCCAAATGTAATCCGTCGCACAGGGAAAGTGCAGATTGTCGCTGAATTAGCGCAACATTATGGATTAGTAGACCAAAATGGCGATCGACCTGTATCATTGCGATCGCTAAAGTTCATCATTCCCTTTGCCATACCCGCACTGCGAAAATATTCCTGGCTGATACCCAATATCAACATACCTTGGTCACTGTTACTATTAGGTGTTGTTAGCTCTCCTAAAATTTGATATCTTTTGCTAAACAAGGATTTCGAGATGACGCAACTGAGTGAGGCGGTAGTACTAATTACTGGTGCAGCAGGTGGTTTTGGGCAACAATTTACCTGTCAATTATTAATGGCAAATAGCCAATTAATTCTCACTGATTTAGATCGAACAGTTCTGGAAAAACAAACGGAAATAATTCAAGGTAAAGTCAGCACAGGTAAAATTATTGCTTGTTTAGCTGCCGACCTTTCTCATCGTGAAGGATGTGAAAACCTTTATCAACAAGTTAAATCACTTGGCGTTCCCGTTGACATTTTGATTAACAATGCCGGAATTGGATTGTTTGGTAGAATGGATGAAATTCCCAGCGAAAAATGGGAACAGTTAATGCAGGTAAACTTATTAGCACCAATGCGATTAAGTACATTATTTGCTGCTGATATGATTGCCCGTAAAAAAGGGCATATAGTTAATATTTCATCACTAGCAGGTTGGTCAGCACCAGCAGGATTGGCGCATTATGCTAGTAGTAAATTTGGGTTACGGGGTTTTAGCGAAGGACTGTTCAATGAAGTAAAAGATTATAATGTTAAAGTGACAGCAGTTTATCCCTTTTTCAGCCGCACTCCAATTCTTAAATCTGAGCGTTATGGAACATTAGCCCAAGAATTAGATGCTTTTCCCGAAAATTTAGCTACCGATCCAGTAAAAGTAATTGAAGAAACAATTCAAGGAATTATTCGCGATCGATTGCAAGTATTTCCCGATCCAATAGCGAAAAATATTCAGCTTTTAAAACGATTTGCTCCTTGGTCTTTGGATTGGATTAGTGACAATTTTCGTCGGAGATTAAAAAGTGGTACAAGTCAGTAATTTGGGGAAAACACAACCTAAAATCGATACTAAGAATAAACATTTAATTATTGGAGCAGGTTTTGTCGGATTGGGGATGGCGCAGGCACTCCAAGCTGCGAATATTCCATATCACCAAGTTGATGCTAGCGATGATATAGGCGGTAATTGGTATCACGGAGTTTATCAAACTGCACATATCATTTCATCGCGCCGGATTACCCAATTTACTCATTTTCCCATGCCAGAAGACTATCCCGATTTTCCTAGCTCTCAACAAATGCGGGATTATCTTAATGCTTTTGCCGATCGTTTTGAGTTGCGGCAACATATTGAACTTAATCGTAGTGTTAGTTATGTAAGACCGATAGAAAATAACCTTTGGGAAGTCACTTTTGCTGATGGAGAACAAAGGATTTATAAAGGGATTTTATTATGTAACGGACATCATTGGAGCAAAAGATTTCCTGAATTAAAAGGAGAGTTTAACGGAGAGATTATTCATTCTAAAGATTACAAAAAACCCGAACAACTTTTAGGCAAAAGAGTTTTGGTAATTGGTGGGGGAAATTCAGCTTGCGATATTGCGGCAGAAGCGGCTCGCGTGGCTCTAAAATCTGTTTTAAGTATGCGGGAATCTGTGTGGTTTATTCCGAAAACATTTGCGGGAATACCCACTGCTGATTTAATTAAATGGTGGATGCCCCAATGGTATCAGCGGTTAATGGCTTATGGCATTATTCGCCTGACTTTTGGGAACCATGCTAACTATGGTTTAGCTAAACCAAACTATCGAATTTTTGAGAAACACCCTACTTTAAATAATGAGGTTCCTTACTATATCAAACATGGTCGAATAATTCCTAAACCTGCCGTAGAGCAACTTAAGGGGGATGAGGTGGAATTTGTCGATCGCACTTCGGAAAAATTTGATTTAATTGTTTGTGCAACTGGTTATCATGTTTCCTATCCTTTTCTTCCCCCAGAACTTCAGCGAGTTTCTGGTGCTGTAGTTAAATGTTATGCTGGTGCCTTTCTTGATGACTACAAAGGCTTGTATTACATTGGTTGGGGACAAGCCAGGGGAGGTGTTGGTTCGCTAATGGCTGCTTATGCTCCACTATTCGCCCGTTATTTGCAACTTCAAGACCAAATTAATGTGCCACTAGGTTTGGTTTTTAAAGAGATGGGACAAAAACTACCAACAACTCATCTTTCCGATCCTCAACAAATTTTTCGGCAACTTAAACTCGCTAATTTATTCTTTAATTTAGTTGCCAGAAAAGCTGCTCATATTGATAGTAAATATCCGAATTTTTCTAACCTTCCACTTCTTCCCTTGTCAGCTAACAATTAGTGGGCTCAACCAAGATTAAAAATTCTCTTAAAAAAGCTTTAATCCAATCCAAAAACTGATTTCCAAACCTAGTAATACCAAATCCGGGGAACGCTACCCCCGTTATGATGGGGAGAAGATTCATGGGTGGAACCACGTTCGCGTAGCGTGTGCGTAGCACGTAAGACACGATAGCGCAGCGAAACGCGATAGCGTTTTAGAACACGAAGGAAGAAGAAAAAGAGGATAAAGGCTGTAACTAACTCGGATTTGGTATCAATCATTTCTGCCACGCTGCGCTAGCCTTTAACCCTTTGATGTAAACAAAATGTAATAATTTATAATATTTGAGGTCATAGTCTAATACTATAAATGTTATTTCTCAAAAAGAAAATTTCCTGAGCAAAAAAATTGTAGCTCACAATTGACCAATAAGCTGCCGTGCATTTAAATCATTTATTCTCTATTCCCTGTTGCCTTTTACATATCCTTATATCCTATTTAAATGCTGAACAGCTTAATAACTAATAAATAAAAATCGCGAATTTCCCAGAGGATAAGCTGTGCCGTACCTAATCAAAAATCCAGATTCAATTAATCAAGAAATTTATGAATTACGGCCTGGGGAAAACACCATCGGTCGAGAAAAGGATAATACTATAATTATTAACGATCCAAGTGTATCGCGCCATCATGCAAAGATTACAATTAGTGAAAATTTGGTGACGATAAAAGATTTAAAAAGCCGTAATTGCACATTTGTTAATCAAATGAAAACAGATTTTTGGCAACTTAAAGATCAAGACATTATTTGGTGTGGGAATGTAGCCTTTAAGTTTTTAACTTTTTTTGAAGTTACCGCACCAATACCTAATAAAGATGATGATTTTAAGTGGTCGATCGTCAAAACATTATCACTAGAGCAAACCCGTGTAAAGATGCAAGACTTACTAAATCAAAATAGTACAGAACATTCTGAATCGGTGTTAATGCTCCGACAACAAAATGCTGACCAACGGGCAGTAGATAAATTGAAAATTTTACTAGAGGTGGGCAAACAGCTTTCCTCTCCCGAAGAGCCTGAAATACTTTTAGAAAAAATTCTCGATTTATTGTTTAATATTGTGAGAGTAGATCGGGCGATAATTCTTTTAATTAATGAAGAAAGCGGAAGGTTAGAAAAAAAAGCGGCTAAGTTCCGATCGGGTGTGCCAGAATTCGATCAGTTTTATAGTACAAAAATCGCTAAATTTGTTTGCCAAACTGGAGATGCTATCTTAACTTCTGATGCTTGTACAGACAATCGATTTGATGATTCAGAATCAATTCTTAGGCAAGCAATTCACGCTTCTATGTGTATACCGATGAAACCAAGAGATAAAGTGATTGGTGTTTTGTACGCAGACAATATCACGATGATAAATATTTACTCGGAGGAAGATTTAGAATTTCTCACTGCTTTGGTTAACCAAGCAGCGATCGCCTTAGAAAATTCACAACTATATAAGAAAATGCAAGCTGAGGCAGTCGTGCGGACTAAACTCGAAAGTTTTTTTCCCACAGCTGTGATTAAAAAGCTCAAAGAAGAAGGTAATTTAGAAATTATTGATACTCAAGTAACAGCCCTTTTTTGCGATATCAGCGGCTTCACACAAATGTCGGAAAAAATGTCACCACGTCAAGTAATTGAGATGCTTAACGAATACTTCAAGGTGATGGTAGAAGATATTGTTTTTCAATACGAAGGCACCTTAGAAAAATATATCGGAGATGCCTTGTTAGCAATTTGGGGTGCGCCTTATCAACAACCTGATGATGCAGATAGAGCAGTTAGGGCAGCAATTGCGATGCAGTGGGCAGTTGAATCCTTAAATGTAGAGTGGGAAAAACAGCGCAATTTACAAATTCAAATTCATATTGGCATCAATACAGGCAAAGTTGCAGCCGGAAACATTGGTTCACCTCGCTTAATTCAATATGCAACAATTGGCGATACCACTAATGTAACTAGCCGGATTTGTAGCGCCGCTAATCCAGGTGAGATTTTAATTTCCCAAACTACGTTTGACAAGTTGAGCGATCGCAATTTACCTTTAGAAAAAATGACCCCAGTTTTAGTCAAAGGGAAAGAGCAACCCCTTGAGCTTTATCGTATCAACTGGAAGCAGATTGCTAAATCAAGCTCTTAGGGGATTGGTAAGGATTTGGGAGAAAAGTTAACTTGAAAGTGGGAAATCCTGAAAATTCTTTCCCAAAATTCAGACAAACTCTTGGGAAATTCCCCACCAGCCATTAGTTTAGGAATAAATGATGAACTTAAATCAATACGATTATTTTTTAGTCCTGGATTTAGAAGCAACTTGTTGCGACAAAGGAAGCATCAAAAAGCATGAAATGGAAATCATCGAAATTGGAGCCGTCATGGTGGAAGCACCAAATTTGACGATTATCGATCGGTTTCAAACTTTTGTTAAACCTGTGCGTTATCCTATTCTTACTTCTTTTTGTAAAGCTCTGACATCAATTACTCAAGCGCAGGTTGAACAAGCTCCGGGGTATGTCGAAGCGAGCGCACTTTTGCAAAAATGGTTATCAAACTATCCCAATGCCGTCTTTGGCTCTTGGGGAGACTACGATTACAACCAGTTCAAACAAGACAGCAAGTTTCACAAAGTTCCCTTTCCCATCAGCTATCCTCACATCAATCTCAAGAAGTTGTTCAGTGACACCCAAGGTTTATCTCAGAGATATAGCATGGCAGAAGCACTGCAACTAGTAGGGATGGAACTAGAAGGAACGCATCATCGAGGTATTGATGATGCCAAAAATATTGCCAAACTATTGCCTTTTATTTTGGGTTTAGTTGAGCGGTAGCTTCTAAATCATGAAATAGAGGAATTCAACCGTCACCAGTAGGCGTGCTCGACAGGGCTATACGCCACGCTGCGCGATCGATCTTCACCAACAAATGAGGACTTACGCACCCAGATCCCCCAACCCCCTTCCCAAGGGGGCTTTTTGAAATTCCCCCCTTGGGAAGGGGGGTTAGGGGGGATCAGGGTTTCAGGTTTCGGTGCGTAAGTCCTACAGATGAGGAAACGAAAAACCTCTATCGGAGTTGATTGCATAATTTTCTTGGTCATTTTGTATGTTATGTAACAAAATGTCTCAAAGAGAGTAATTATGCAATTAACTCTGCTACTGTATAAGAGTACACAGAACGCGGGAGGGAGTTGTGAGTCAAAGAGTCACCATAGCGGTTCCAGAACCACTGTTTGCCCGACTTCAACCCGTCAAGCAACGCTTCAATATTTCCGCCGTTTGCCAGGAGGCATTAGAGATGGCTATTACAATCGAAGAACTCAAAGTCCAAGCTGCCGAAGACGAAAATTTAGTCCAACGCCTTCAGACAGAAAAAAAAGTTCTCCTCAACAAAGTTCGTCAAGAAGGATTTGAATTAGGAATTCGTTCCAGTGCTAAATTGTCCTACAAAGATTTCCGCCATTTTGAACGAGTTCAGTCTCTCGCGACTGCCCTCGATGAAGATGTGCTCGACTATCTATTTTCTTACCTGGATCAAAAAGACTGTCCCGAACAAGCACGCCAATTGGATGCAGATTTTGCTTACTTACTACAAGTAGATCCAATGAGCCGGATCACCTTTGCACAAGGATGGCTCGATGGAGTATTATCTGTTTGGCAAACGATTAAGACCCAAGTAGAAAACCCACAATAGCCATAACTACTGAACTTAGGCTTTGTCTATAAGCAACGCGCTTTATTCACTATTGGCGATCGATCTGAGATGATGGGACAAAGCCAAAAGCTCATCCCAAGTAGGGTTTTGAATAATGTTCACAATTATCTGATGGCAGTAGCCATATAGAAAACCCCATTAACTCGAAAGCACAACTCGATGTTAGAAAGTTGGAGGATGGAGCGCAGTTCCCATAACTTAGCTGCATCCTCAAGAGTTTGACACTGCACCATTAAACATCCCGGATGAAAGCAGATGGACAGCGAGTGAGCAGCCACCCCAGACTGTTGAATCCAGGACAAAAGGGAGTAGTCAGCAGCAGTTAAGTCAAACATAAGTTAATTCAGGGTCAGGGGAAAGAAGGGATTACACTTATTAACTCCGAAAATTCTCAACAAAACTGTATGCTTTGTAACTTTATGCAAATATAAGCATAGAAAGATTGAGAAATATCAACTTTCTCGACTTAGATTTTGCAGCAGGGGAGGTTGAACCTCCCAAATCTCGTTCCCCGGTTCAACCTGGGATTGCCTTTCATTTTGGCTAAACAACAGATTTCGGCTGTGGTGGACGAGTAATGCCTTTTTTATCGAGGTTTTCCTCCAATTCCAGAATGAATGCTAAATCTTCTGCTGGTAGAGATTGTTGTGTTCCAGATGTTTCTGACTCCAAAAAAGCAAATGCTTGTCGGAACTGACTGGGATTTGTTTGAATTGGTGCATCAAAGTGGCAAGGAATAATCCGCTCAAAATCCCAAAGGGATACAAGCGAAGCCCATTCAATAGTTTTCGCTGGTGCATGATCCAAAATCAAGGTTTGCAAAATTGGTGCTACCAACGGTCTACCATTTCCGCGCAACGCATTAAATGAATGTTGCCAGCCATTTTTCCAGTGAAATGGAAATAACCCAAAATATGCTTTTTTGGACTTATCTGGCGCTTTGAACATATCAGTTAATGCCTGTTTTATTCCTACTGTTTCTAAAGCACTTGGTCGAAAGTAAAGTGCAAACAAACTAATTCGTTGCCATCCTTTTTGGCGATTCTCTGGATTATCACAAATTTCTTCTAAAGCATTGTCTCTCGCATGAAACAATAGCGGATAAGGGTCAAGCTGGATGATTTCGGGTGGTGTTTCTGGTACTGCCAATACTGTATCTGTTAACAGTAACGTGCGCGAGGATTTGTGCCACAATGCTACTTCGACAAAAGAACCTCTTCCCAAGTTAATGTTGAGTATTTTGTATTCAAATTCATTGCTAAACGGTGCTAATTTACTATCGAATGGAAGTATCTTAGTTCGTTGCTCTGGAAAACCAAGCCAACTTAAAGGCAGGTTAAACGGATAACTCCACTGTGAAGGCGCAACAAACACTTGAGCATTAGGAAAGCGTCTGGCAAACGGGCCAACAAAAACCTTATGTTCTAAACCGGAGGCAGTGGGGAGGATAATGTATTTGACTTCACCATGAATCGCTACTAACTCGTTCACCAATCGGATGCACTCAGGAGTAGGTGCTACTGGTGCGTAGATGAGTAAACCACCTGAAGATAGTCGAACCGCAGTCATGCGAATGGGCACAACTGTGTACAAAATGCCTTGGATTTGGTCGAATGTCCAAATAGTATCTTTGACGATTTCTCGACGCAGTGTTCGCCGCTGGTTGTAAGGGTAAAGTGGTACTAGCGGCCAGAAGTGCCATGACCAATCTTGAGCATTTTGCTGTTGTTTGCAATCTGATTGTGCTGCTCTCACAATCTTTCTCCCTGATTCAAAGGAACTGTTATTTAAATAACCTGCTAGACAAAACCTAGTGTAAATTTCTCAGCGATCGGTAAACAAGCGCGACATTTTGGTAAGGAAAACTGAGATCTTGCACTAAGAGGCAGAGCCCAATACTTCTCGGTTAAGAATTTTTCCCTTAACCGAGCAGTATTGAGGCAGAGCCTCTGTGTTTCGTTACCAGGTTGAACCTGGTAACGAGATGTTGCTTACTTCACAAGGATTTCCAGTTCCTAGTCCCCTTGAATCAGGGTTTTGCACTTTTTCCTCTTTAGACGGATAACCCTGCCATAAGATGAGCGAGGTCTGGGTCTTGATATTTTCCTGTTTTGTGCATGATTCGCACCGCTTCTGTTAATTTTTCAATGCTGGCATTTTTGGCACAAAATCCATCGGCACAAAACGCATCGTTGCCAGTAGTTAAAGCATCGAGAATTGATGGTTGTTCGGGGTCTACTAATATCAAAATTTTTGATGGGATTACGTAAGAATTGGCTTGCACTTTACGCGCATTGCGAATAAACTTCGTTAGCTCCATATCTGGTAAAGTACTATCCACAACAGCAACATCTACGTCGATCGATTCTAGTAATACTAAACCTGTTTCCGCATTTGTTGCTTCACTGGCAACCTCAATCCCATCTTGCGCCCGCAAACTAACTCGTAAGTTAATTCGAGTTTGTTGATCGTCTTCAATTACAGCAACCTGAATCATTTCATGCTGTTTTTGAGCTTTGATGTAGCTACCACTAGTTTCTGACGCATCGTTGGGGCCACCACAGGCTGAAATAGTTCCCAGAGAGTCAATATCTGCTGGTTTTTCTTGTCTCAATAGTGCCATTTGTTCGGCACTCAAAATCTTAGATTCATCGAAACCAAACTCAATTTCAGTGTGTAAACCTTTTTGTTTGACGCGATTCAAATTGTAGAATCGTTTGTTAAGTGTTGTCTTCACAAAAGCCCACAAACAGCCGAGTAAATAACGCCGCTTAAATGGATCTTTTTCAAGCCAATACTCAAGAAATTTCCAAGAATAAAAACGGGCATAATTGCGAAGTACTCCTTTGAGTACTTCTTCCCTGGTCATGTTATCTGGTTTAATGATTGGCGTGACAAAATTGTAATGAGAATAATCGCGGATTTCAACTTTATCAGCTAAGTCTTGAAATAGTTCGGAAAAAGGCCAAGGCGTGTACATATTCCAGTTGGTCATGTCTGCTTTCCAATCTCGCGCCATGCGGTATGTTTCTTCGATCGTTTCTGGCGTTTCGTTGGGCAATCCCATGATGAATTGTACTTCGGCTAAAATGCCGTTTTCTCGTAAGAGTTGTACGGCTCTTTTATTATCTGAAATTGTGGTTTCTTTACGGAATAAGTTAAGGTTTAATTGAGCAGCTGCTTCGGTTCCTAATGAAACGTGAACTAATCCGGCTTTGCGATAAAGGGGTAATTCTTTTTCATCTCGTAAAATATCGGTGACTCTGGTGTTAATTCCCCAATGAACGCCTAAGTTGCGATCGATCAATTCATTACACAAAGCAATAAATCGAGATTTGTTGATCGTTGGTTCTTCGTCCGCCAGAATGAAAAAGCCTATTTTATGTTCTTTCACTAAATATTCAATTTCATCGACGAAATGTTTAGGCGATCGCGAACGATATTTCCGCCAGAATTTCCATTGACAACAAAAGCGACACCGGAAAGGACAACCCCGCGAATAATTAGGAACAGCAACTCTAGTATTCAGCGGTGTATAAATATAATTATCCCAATTTAGCAAACTCCAATCAGGGGTAAGTGTGTTTAAATCTTTGATTGGTGGATGGGCTGGTGTAGCGACAATTTTGCCTTCTTCCAAAAATGCAATCCCTAAAATATTGCGGCGTTCTTGTTCATCTGTACCATTGGCGATCGCACGCAATAAATTAACCGTAATTTCTTCTCCTTCACCCCGAATAATATAATCTACCCAAGGTGCTTCTGCTAATACTTCCCGATACATATAAGTCGGGTGTACTCCGCCCATAATTGCTTTAGCATTAGGACAGATTTGTTTAACTAATTTCAGTGTACTTTGAGACTTATAAATCATCGGTGTAATTGCTGTTGCCAGAACTACATCCGGTTGGCGATCGCGAATGATTTTTGCTAATTCATCATCCTCGATATAATAAGTCATCGCATCGATAAATTCAATGTCAGTAAAGCCCGCTGTTTTTAATGCTCCACCAACATAAGGAACCCAACTTGAAGGCCAATTTCCTGCAATTTCAGCGCCTCCAGAATGGTAATTGGGTTGAATTAATAAAATCCGCATTTGTAGACCTCCAAATAGTTAGGAAATCGGGACTTAGAAGAAGAGGTGGGGGGATGGGGGAATGGGGAGTAGAAGAGGTAGTTAAATATTTTCCCCATCCCCCCATC
>NZ_JADEWG010000350.1 GCF_015207735.1 [Phormidium] sp. LEGE 05292 | reverse complement strand
GAGGGGCAGAGGGGCAAGAAAATTCTGTAAGGGCGGGTTTTGCTGTTACTTCTTCTGCTGTGTTCACAGAATTGTCTGCTAAACCCGCCCCTACAAACCAAAATTCTCCCAGTCCCGTAGGACAGGCATCTTGCCTGTCATCCCCAGTCCCCAATCCCCGTTCCCTAGTGATCGTGGGCGCTAGAGGGACGTTAGGGCAAGCTTTTGCGCGAATTTGTGAGATGCGGGGAATTCCTTATCATTTGCTGTGTCGGCAAAAGATGGATATTACCGATCGGATTTTGGTCGATCGCACCTTAACAGACTTAAAACCTTGGGCAGTGATCAATGCTGCTGGGTACGTGCGGGTAGATGATGCAGAACGGGAACCGGATGCTTGTTTGCGAATCAATGCGATCGGCCCCGCAATTTTAGCAGATGCTTGCGCCATGAGGGGAGTAGCGTTGTTGACTTACTCATCCGATCTCGTCTTTGACGGAACTCGTGCTGTTCCTTATGTAGAAAGTGATGTTGTCTCCCCGTTAAATGTCTATGGACGTAGCAAAGCAGAGGCAGAAGCGCGAGTTCTTCAGGTTCATCCCACCTCGTTAGTGGTGCGTACCAGTGCATTTTTTGGCCCTTGGGATGAATACAATTTTCTCACCATTGCCCTTCGTACCCTGGCATCAGGACAACCGTTCTTAGCATCTGCGGATAGTGTGGTTTCTCCGACTTATGTCCCGGACTTAGTGAATGCCAGCTTGGATTTGTTAATTGATGGTGAGTGCGGTTTATGGCATTTAGCCAACTCAGGTCAAAGTTCTTGGGCAGATTTGGCGAAATTCGCCGCAAAACAAAGGGGTTTGGATGTCACCAGAATTGAGGCTTGTTCGATGCAAGCTCTCAGTTTACTAGCACCCCGCCCATCTTACAGCGTTCTGGGGAGTGAAAGAGGAGTGTTACTGCCGCCCTTGGAAAATGCGATCGATCGCTACTTCCATGAATGTCACATTCTTCGGTGATCGGGGACTGGGGACTGGGGACTGGGGAGACA
>NZ_JADEWG010000132.1 GCF_015207735.1 [Phormidium] sp. LEGE 05292 | reverse complement strand
GAGATGGGGAGATGGGGAGATGGGGGGATGGAGAATTTTTACTTCTGCCTTCTGCCTTCTGCCTTCTGCCTTCTGCCTTCTGCCTTCAAAAAGCAAATCGTTATGATTTTGTTTTACATGATGCAATTTTTACTTATTTCGTGCTGTACCCTCTATATCTGATCCTCGTCGCCTTTATCTAAAGATATGGGACTGGTACTAAATAGTGCCAGGAATACATACAAGACGCTGTACAAATTCACTCATAAAAGTTACAATTGTTAATAATACTTAAAGTCAAGCGCCATGAAGACCACTCAGACATCAACAGATCTTGTGCGCACCTACCTACGTGAAATTGGTCGGGTTCCCTTGCTAACTCACGAACAGGAGATCATGTACGGTAAGCAAGTACAGCGCCTAACGGCTTTGCAGGCTGAGAAAGAAACTCTGGCTGCTCAGCTAGGTCATGAACCCACCATTGCTGAGTGGGGGCAGCAATCTGGTCTGTCTGAGGCAGAATTGGATCGGATTGTGAGAGAGGGCGAATACGCTAAGCGTAAGATGGTGGAAGCTAACTTGCGATTGGTAGTGTCAGTAGCCAAAAAATACATAAAACGTAATGTAGATTTGTTGGATCTGATTCAGGAAGGCAGTATCGGGATGCAACGGGGGGTAGAAAAATTCGACCCAACTAAAGGCTACCGATTTTCAACTTATGCTTACTGGTGGATTCGCCAAGCTATTACTCGTGCGATCGCAGAAAAAGGCCGCACGATTCGCTTACCAATTCATATTACTGAAAAACTCAATAAAATTAAAAAAGCTCAACGTCAACTTTCCCAACAGTTGGGCAGAGCAGCCACAGCAGCAGAACTGGCAAAAGAACTAGATTTAACTCCCAAACAAGTAAGGGAATATTTAGAAAGAGCGCGTCAACCATTATCACTAGATTTGCGCGTCGGAGATAACCAAGATACAGAATTGGGAGAACTTTTAGAAGATACTGGTCTGTCACCAGAAGATTTTGCTGTCCAGTCGGCTCTGCATACAGATTTGGAAAAGCTGATGGCAGATTTAACACCGCAACAGCAGCAGGTATTGGCAATGCGTTTTGGTTTGGAAGATGGGCAAGCGTTGACTTTGGCAAAAATTGGCGATCGTTTAAATATTAGTCGCGAAAGAGTCCGCCAAATCGAACGGGAAGCACTCACCAAACTCCGCAAACGTAAAGCAGACATCGATGAATTTATTGCCAGTTGAGATCGGAAATTCACTGAAATAATACTGTAATATCAGTGAATTTCTTAATTTTGCATTTTGCATTTTAAAATCTGCCATTTTTATAAATAGACTGCTAGAGTAGTGAAAAAGAAACTCTTAGGTAGTCATTTTAGTCCCAAGAACCATAGACTGCTGCCAGAAGATCTCAACTAAAAACTTAAGCGGCTGCAAGTAAAAGGGAGATAAGAAAGTGAAACAACCATCTAATCGATTCCCCGAATTCTCTGGAGATGAGTCAGAATCAAGTAATTGGCTGTGGCAATACGTACAATCCCTGAGTCCAGAAACGATCGCCCAACTCTCTAAACCCACATCTGGAGATGTATTTCAGGTGATGGAACGTAATATCGTGGGACTTTTGGGAAATTTACCTTCCGAACAATTTGGCATTACCATCACCACTAATCGCGAACATTTAGGAAGGCTATTAGCATCAGCTATGATTAGCGGTTACTTTCTGCGGAATGCAGAACAAAGAATGGCGTTCGAGAAGTCTTTACAAGCAACAGAAGCCAATTCCTCAGAAGTCGAATAGTGCGATCGCAGAGGATTAACTAATTTTAATTGCTTGATTGAATAGAAATTACAATTTTACCAGAAAAAAGCCTTTTAATTACTAAATATTTTGCCTAAAAAATTTCCCCTCTTTTCCCCAGTTTCTAAAAATGAGGAAATTAGGGGTATCATAATTATGGCTACAGTAAATTTGGTTTGTTGTGAGGACTTTAGTCCTTTTAGGCGAGGAATATACGACTAAAGTCGCTACTACAAACTTATATTCCTTTTTCTCCTCTGTTCCCTGCTCATGTCAGAAATCCCTCTACCCCACAAAATTATCGGTGTTGCAGTTATTTGGAATGAACAAGGTAAAATTCTGATCGATCGTCGCCGCCCAGAAGGATTAATGGGAGGATTATGGGAGTTTCCAGGTGGCAAATTAGAACCTGGTGAAACTGTACAAGATTGTATCAAAAGAGAAATTCAAGAAGAGTTAGCTATTGGTGTGGAAATCGGCGATCATTTAATTACTATTAACCACACTTATAGTCAATTTCATGTAACTTTAAATGTGTATCATTGTCGCCATGAAAGTGGAGAACCTCAACCAATAGAATGTGATGAAATTCGCTGGGTAACAGTGGATGAATTACCTAGCTATGAGTTTCCCATAGCTAATTTACAAATTATTGAAGCTTTAAAACAAATTTAATAATGAGCAATCTATCGATAAACTGGAAGAGTAAAACTAAAACAACTGCCGCCTTTTCCCACAGAATCTACCCAGATTCGACCATAGTGAGCCCGAATAATGCGTTGGCAAAGGGATAAACCAATTCCGTATCCTTCTTTATCTTGATCTCGCTTGAGGCGATAGTGTTCTTCAAAAATAGCTTCGCGGTCTTCTTCGGGTACACCAAGACCATTGTCAGCCACACTGACCTGAACTTTTTGGGTAGTACGATGTAAGATAGAAATTTGAATTATGCCGCCTTCTTGAGTGTATTTGTTGGCGTTATCCAAGAGATTTACTAACACCTGACGCACTCTTTCTGGGTCGGCATAAACCACAGGAAGATCGTTGGGTATATCAGTTTTTAATTCCTGAGATTTTGTTTCAAATCGATGTTTTAAACAATCGATCACATCGTTACAAAGTTCTGCTAAGTCTAGTTTTTTCGGTAAAATACGCAGTTCAGCAGAACTTCCCTGTGCTGCTTGTAAAATATCAGTAATCAGCCGTTCAATATTTAGAGATTGCATCCGCGCTTGTTTAATTAAACGCATGGTTAAGGCGGGTGTTAATTTTGGGCTGAATCCTGTTTCAATGCTGTAATTAGATTGTAATGTTTCTAGGGCAATTAAGGAAGCAGTCAGCGGATTACGAAGATCGTGCGCTAACATGGCAATGATGCGGTCTTTAAACTGCAATTGCTGTTGCAATTCCTCTTTCTCTTTTTTCAGGCGAAATATTTCTTCCGAGAGGCGAATGAGTTCGGCAAAATCTGAGAAGCAAGGGGTATTTTGACTATTACTGTTAGGCCATTCGTGCAATTTTAGGTAATCTTCCACACTATTTTTCCAGCGAGGCCACCAATCCTGTAATTGAGAGAGTAGATTACTTCCAGCTAGTGTTTGGCGTGGTGGTGGGTGAATTTTCACTAAGGCTGGTGTTGCTACTAGTTTAAAGTGTTCGGCGAGATATGGTTGTTGTCCAACATCGACTACCTCAAGTTCAAAGGGGTAATCACTCCTGAGATGTTCTAGATAAGCAAGAAGCCGCTTTAGTTGCTCATGGGAACTCGGACGCTGGTCTACAAATAACAATAGCTGTAGAGGCGTTTGGGGATGAGTTAACTTTTCAGCATCTGCTGGTATGCAATCTCTATTCACCACGATGGACAAGTTGTTAAACATTTTCTAAAAGTTGACGATCGCGAAACCTTTTCCAGTTAGAATAGCTCACCCATAACACCTATATCTATAAGCTATCGCGTTTTGGGTACTTAAGGAGCCTGGTACTATTGAAAACTAATTTATTTTGATGGGAAAAGTGCAACTACCATGTATAACCGGGGGTAGTAAGGGCATTCTGGGTAGTATCTTGAGTAATTTAAAGCAATGTGAGAGGCTTATCATCGGCGTTGAATGTAAGTGAGTGATGGTACTAAACGGGAGGAAACATCCCTATTTGAAAGGGGTGATTACTGTAGCGATCGCGTTTTTCGTGCTGATGTTGGGTTTAACTCTACATCGTTATTTCACGTTCTACGCTTCCTACGACCAAGGAATATTTAACCAGGTGTTTTGGAATAGCATTCACGGTCGATTTTTTCAAAGTTCTCTGTCCTCCCAGTTATCAACGAATGTAGTCCACAACGGTGAAGTACCGTCTGTGTTTTATCACAGGTTAGGGCAACATTTCACACCAGCTTTGTTGCTCTGGATACCCTTGTATTCATTGTTTCCCTCTCCTACAACCTTGACTGTATTGCAGGTTACTTTGGTCACTGCTGCTGGTCTAGTTTTGTACTCCTTGGCTAGACAATATCTGCAACCGCGTTTAGCAGCATTAATTACTTTTAGTTTTTATGGTGCTAACGCAATTATCGGGCCTACTCTCTCTAATTTCCATGATATCTGCCAAATCCCCTTATTTACTTTTGGGTTGTTCTTGGCTATGGAAAAACGTCGCTGGTGGTTGTTTGGGTTGTTGGCTGTACTGATCTTAGCAGTCAGGGAAGATGGGGGAGTAAGTTTATTTGGTGTCGGTTTTTACATGATTGCTAGTCGGAGGTTTCCTCGGATTGGTTTAGGGGTTTGTGTTCTGGCTTTTGGTTATATGCTGGTGTTGACTAACCTAATCATGCCGATATTTTCGGCGGATATTTCCCAACGATTCATGATCGAAAGGTTTGGTCAGTATGCCGATGGAACGGAGGCTTCTACTGTAGATATTATCTGGGGAATGGTAAAGAATCCCTGGCGGTTGTTTGTAGAATTACTTACGCCAGTAGACGGTACTATCACTTATTTTTTAGCACATTGGTTGCCTTTTGCTTTTGTGCCAGCTTTTTCTCCATCGGCTTGGGCGATCGCAGGTTTTCCACTGCTAAAATTACTACTGGGTCAAGGACAGTCTGTACTAGCAATTAATATTCGCTACGCAATGACTGTGGTTCCGGGACTTTGCTACGGTACAATTCTGTGGTGGGCAGCAGGAAGGCAAAATTTAATTGATGCACCTGTCAGGGATTTAATTGCTAGGGGTTTAGTTTCGCTGCGTGATTTCTTTTCTTACCCAATTTTTCGCGGTGTTCAAGTAATAATTGGTAATGTTGCTAATTGGTGGGAAAAAAAGCCAAAATTGCTGAAATTATCGATGCAGCGGTTTTGGGTAATTTGTATCTGTCTTTCCCTGGTGTTTACTTTCACTTCTAACCCAAATCGGACTTTATCTTTTCTCGTACCAGATTCAATTCGTCCCTTAGTATATCTACCAATAAATGTTCAGTGGAAGCACGCAGGTAGTATTCGTAGCCTATTAGATAGAATTCCAGCAGATAGGAGTGTAGCAGCGACAACTTATATAGTGCCTCATTTGTCTGGAAGACGTGAGATTATTAGGTTTCCAGCTTTGCAATTTCGGAACGATCGGCGAGAGGTGGTAAGTGTAGATTATGCGATCGCAGATTTATGGCAGTTAAAAAATTACCAAGTTGCCTTTAAAACTGATTGCCAAATTTTACAAGATAGCGTGCAAACTATTGATAAAATATTCGGTAATCGCTTATACGGAATAATTGGCTTTGAAGATGGAGTTATTCTGATGCAGAAGGCAACACAATCTAATCCTGATGCTGTTTCTGCATGGCAGATATTCCGCCAGGAAATCACGCCAATCTTAAATAAACCCAAGTGTTAGAGCCAGCCGGGAAAGATTTTCTTAACATAACTAAATATAGTAAGCTACAATGACCATACTGATAGTATTGGTTTGTAATGTAGCTTACTTTAACTCTCTTAGCTTATTGGAATTGGTACTGATGAAAATTCTGGTGTTATCTTGGGAATTTCCGCCTCGAATTGTAGGAGGAATTTCTCGTCACGTAGCAGAACTATACCCGGAATTAGTCAAACTGGGGCATGAGATCCATTTGATTACATCAGAGTTCGGGGAAGCACCCATGTATGAATTGGTAGAAGGCGTGCATATCCACCGGATACCAGTAAGCTGGGGTCATGATTTTTTGCACTGGATCGGCAATTTGAATAATAGCATGGGTGTTCATGGCGGTAAACTGATAATGGAAGAGGGGCCGTTTGATGTCATTCATGCTCATGATTGGTTGGTGGGAGATGCGGCGATCGCACTGAAACATTATTTCAAAATTCCTTTAGTAACAACGATTCATGCTACAGAATATGGTCGTTATAATGGAATTTATAATTATCAACAACGTTATATTAGTGAGAAAGAAAAACGCCTGACTTATGAATCTTGGCGAGTAATTGTTTGTACTGAGTATATGCGCCACGAAGTAAGCAGAGTTTTAGTTACCCCTGAAGATAAAATAGATGTAATTTATAATGGCATTCGCGCTGAAAAGAAAAACGGTAACGGTTTCGATCGCCAAGAATTTCGTCGCCGCTTTGCCAAAGATGATGAAAAAATTGTCTATTATGTGGGCAGAATTTCCCATGAAAAAGGTGTTTGGTTGCTGTTAAATGCTGCACCTAAAGTAGTCTGGGAAATGAAAGGAAAAGTAAAAATCGTGATCGTTGGTGGGGGAAATACCGATCATCTTAAACAGCAAGCTTGGCAAATTGGAATTTGGGATAGATGTTGTTTTACAGGTTTCATGTCTGATGAAGATTTGAACAAGTTTCAAACCATTGCTAATTGTGCAGTTTTTCCCAGTCTTTATGAACCTTTTGGCATTGTAGCTTTAGAAAGTTTTGCAGCGAAAGTACCTGTGGTAGTTTCAGATACAGGCGGTTTGCCAGAAGTAGTACAACATGGTAAAACGGGGATCGTAACTTGGACAAATAATGCTGATTCCTTAGCTTGGGGAATTTTAGAAGTTTTGCGTAATCCAGAGTTATCACAACATTTAGTAGAGAATGCTTACCACGATTTGAAACAGCGGTTTTGTTGGGCTGATTTAGCTTTGCAGACTCAAACTGTTTATCAACGAGTGATTAAAGAAAGAAATCAGGTTATGTGGTAAGGTCTGATTTTAGATTGATGAATTAATCTTTTTTTGAACCGTTCCAGACGCAGAGAACGCAGAGATAAGAAGGAGTTTAAAGCTTAAATAGGAATGCCATATAAATTCAAAATCATACTTAAGACTTATGCTAAAAATTGCTGAGATCTAGTAGCATCCAATAGGTCAAGGGAATTATCTACCTTGAGTTTGTTAACTTATGGAAAACTATGACTTTGCAGCGTTCTAGTGGAATTTTACTACATCCTACTTGTTTACCTAGCGATTTTGGTATTGGTGATTTAGGACAAGCAGCTTATAATTTTGTCGATTTTTTAGTGAACAGCGGTCAAAAATTTTGGCAGGTGTTACCGTTAGGGCCAACGGGATATGAACACTCGCCTTATACAATGAATTATAGTGCTTTTGCTGGCAATCCTTTAATGATTTGTTTAGAAAAGTTAGTTAGTGAAGGATTGCTAAAATCGGAAGAATTAAAGCCTGTTTCGGCGAGTGAAAAAGGTGCTTACGATCGCGTTAACTTCGACGAAGTAATTTCACACAAATATGAGTATTTGAAATTAGCGTTCGATCGCTTTCGCTTAACTATAAAAGATCGACCAAATCCCGAACTGGAAAAATTTTGTCAGGAACAAGCTTGGTGGTTAGATGATTATGTGCTATTTATGTCTCTTTTAGAAGTGCATAATGGACAAGCTTGGAATTATTGGGATCGAGCAATTGCGAAAAGGGAACCACAAGCGATTAAAGAACAAAAAGAACTTTTAAAGGACTTAATTTTGTATCATCAATTCTTACAATTTAAGTTTTTTGAGCAATGGAAAGCTTTACGTAAATATGCCAATGAAAAAAACATTCAAATTATTGGCGATGTTTCCATTTATGTTTGTCATAATAGTGCCGATGTTTGGGCGAGTCAAGAAAATTTTGCCCTCGATCCCGAAACTTTAGAAGCTGCTTGGATGGCTGGTGTTCCTCCAGATTACTTTAGTGAAACTGGGCAATTGTGGGGAAATCCCATTTATAATTGGGAACATTTACAGAGTACGAATTATGCTTGGTGGATTGATAGATTTAAAGCCACTTTGCAATATGTAGATATTGTCAGAATCGATCATTTTCGGGGGTTTGAAGCTTTCTGGCGCATCCCTGCGGGAGAAACTACGGGAATGAAAGGAGAATGGATTAAAGCGCCAGGAGAAGACTTTTTTGAAAAGCTGGGTCAAGCTTTAGGAGATCTCCCGGTTTTAGCAGAAGATTTAGGAATTATTACCCCGGAAGTGGAGGAGTTGCGCGATCGCTTTAACTTCCCCGGAATGCGAATTTTAATGTTTGCTTTTGCCGATGATTCCACGAATTCTTATTTACCCCATAATTACATCCCTAATTGTGTGGTTTATCCCGGCACTCACGATAATGATACGATAATTGGTTGGTGGGAACAGGCTAGTGACAAAGAAAAGCTGTATATTGCAGAATATTTGGGTTATTCCCATTACCAAGAAATCAAAGAAATCAATTGGGTTTTCATTCGGATGGCGCTTGCTTCAGTCGCTAATTTAGCAATAATCGCTTTACAAGATGTTTTAGGATTGGATAATCGTGCCCGAATGAATGACCCTAGTGTAAATGCGGGGAATTGGCGATGGCGGTTTACTAGTTCCGATTTGTTGAATGAAGAATTGAGCGATCGCTTACGAAAAACCACTCAACTTTACAACCGTTAAATAGAACTAAAAACCGTCTGTAATGGTTTAACAGTCTTGCACAAATGTTCGGCGGCTATATCAATTTCTAACTCATTATTAAACCGACCAATTCCAAAGCGAACTGACGCAAAAGCCAACTCTGGCGAGTGTCCCAAGGCTGTTAAAACATGAGAAGGGGAAGTTTTCGTGGAAGTGCAAGCCGAACCTGAAGATACGGCAATTATTGGTTTTAATCCCAAGGCAAGTGCAGCACCATCTACATTTTTCACACTGATATTTAAGTTTCCTGGTAATCTTTGAATCGGATGACCATTTAACACAATGCCATGAAGCTGACAAATTTTTGCCCACAACCGCTGACGTAAATTAATCAGTCGTTTGGCTTCCGAATCCATTTCGGAAAGTCCCAACTCTACTGCTTTAGCAAAACCGACAATTTGAGGGGTGTATAATGTACCCGATCGCATTCCCCGTTCATGTCCACCACCGTGCATTTGTGGCGATAATTTCACTCTCGGATTGCGTCTTCTGACATACAAAGCACCGATTCCTTTTGGCCCATAAATTTTATGTGCCGTCAAAGACATTAAATCAATTTTCATTGCTTCAACGTCTAAGGGAATTTTGCCGATCGCTTGCGCTGCATCAGTGTGAAAAAGTACTTCATTTTCTCGACAAATAGCCCCAATTGTTGCTAAAGGTTGCACAACCCCAATTTCGTTATTTGCCGTCATTACGGAGACTAAAATTGTATCAGGACGAATTGCTTTCACCAACTCGGTTAAATCAATTAATCCATCATTTTGCACTTGCAGAAAAGTAACTTCAAAGCCCAAAGATTGTAAATAGTAGCAAGGGTCAAGAACAGCATTATGTTCGGTTTGAACAGTAATAATATGTCGTCCTTTTTTAAAATAAGCTTCTGCTACACCTTTAATGGCTAAATTGTTAGCTTCCGTTGCGCCACTAGTAAAAACAATTTCTTCTGGTGTGGCGTGAATCGCCTCTGCTAAAATTTGTCGAGACTCCTTCACAGCGGCTTCCGCTTCCCAACCGTAGACATGACTGATACTAGCAGGATTGCCAAAATGTTCTCGGAAGTAAGGAAGCATTGCGTCTAATACCCGTTCGTCGAGGGGTGTAGTCGCATGGTTATCTAGATAAATTGGACGGTGAGACATACCTATTGGTTTAAAACACAACACAATTTAGACAATACAATGTAGCTTACGAGAGAGGGCGTATCCAGCTACAGATAGTTACACAAGTTTTACAAACTAAAATAATCTTATCAATTATGTCTAAGTCCTTTAGTACGATCGCTTAATCCTGATAGTCTTGTTTCGTAAGTATTTCTTTTCAATAGTCGTTATCGATAAATCAACATGGAACCAAACGTAGAAAACCCTGGTGGCGAAGCTGAAAAGCCCACCCCTCCAACTCCTCCAGACCCCGAACTGATTCAGAAAAAAGAGGTGAAAGTCCCACCGCCACCAACAGAAGATTTAGCTGTAAAAGCTGAACCCACATCTGTCAAACCTCCGACACCTGGGGCAAGCTTAAATATCAAAGCAGAAATGACACCTCCCACACCTCCTACACCCCCCACACCTCCCACACCCCTACCAGTTATGGAAACTCCCAAAGTCACAACACCTCCCACACCTCCAGTAGAAGTACAATTACCCAAGGTGGAAGTTAAGGTAACAACTGAACCTGTGGAACCAGATTTGACAGCCGCCCAAAGTCAATTCCAACAAATTGGTAAACAAATTGCGGATTTACTCGATCGCTTACCTGATTCTGTAGGTAATTTCTATAAAGATTATCAAAGACCTTTAACAGTTGTTGGTGGCATTATCGCCATTATAATTGGCATAAAAGTGCTTTCAGGTCTACTGGATACTTTCAATGAAATTCCCTTCTTTGAACCCTTCTTCCAGCTAATTGGTATTATCTACTCAGGTTGGTTTATTTACCGTTACTTACTCAATGCTGGCACTCGCCAAGAACTCTGGCAAATAATTGATGATTATAAAGCCCAAGTTTTTGGTAATAAAAAGCCTTAGATTTGTAGCAGTAGAGACGTTTCATGAAACGTCTCTACAATCTGCTTTACTACTGCAAACGCCAGATTCTAATGCTAGTGTCTTTAGCGCCACTACCTCCAGTAACAAGCGTTTTGCCATCAGGACTAAAAGCTACTGATTCTACTTTGTCGGTGTGTCCAGCTAGAGTTTGTAAAACAATGCCAGTGCTAATTTCCCAAATTTTTACTTGACTAGCTCGATCGCCACTAGCAATAGTTTTGCCATCTGGACTAAAAGTTACAGAAAAAACTGGACTTTCATCTTTAAAAGTGTTTAGTAATTCCCCGGTTTCGGGATTCCAAATTTTAATTGCGCCGTCATGAGAACTGCTAGCTAATCTTTTTCCATCGGGACTAAAAGCAACTGACCAAACAGCAAAATTACTGTGTCCGGTGAGATTTCGCAGTAATTTTCCGTTGCTAATATCCCAAAGTTTTACGGTTAAATCTTGATTACCACTAGCGATCGTTTTTCCATCTGGACTAATCGCCACTGATAAAATCATCCCAGCATCAGGACGCAAAGTTCGTTGTAAACTACCAGTTTTTGCATTCCAAATTTTAATGGTTCCATCGCCACTTCCGCTGACTAAAGTTCTGCCATCGGGACTAATAGCTACTGAATAAATTCCGCCAGCATGACCAGAAATCGTTCTTTGCAATCTTCCAGTTTTTAAATTCCAAACTTTGATGGTGCGATCGCTACTTCCACTCACTAAACTGGTACCATCTTTACTAATCGCTACAGATAAAACTGGTGCTGTATGTCCAGAAAGTGTTCTTTGTAATTCACCTGTTTGCAAATTCCAAACTTTAATAGTTTTGTCACTACTACCAGTCACTAAAGTTTGACCGTCTGGACTAATCGCAATACCCTTTACTCCGCCTGAATGCTGAGAAATAGTTTTTGCCAAGCTATAATTTGTTGTGGTATTTTCTTGAGCAATTACAGTATTAGTAGTTGAAGTAAAAGCCTGCGCTTCTGTCTGTGGATAGATTTTTGTCGGAACTACTGTCAAAATTAACAAGAATACACTGAATAAAGACCAACTTTTCTGCTTGCTGAAACTAATTTTTGCGGAAATTTGGGGAAGGAAACGCATATTATCACTCCTAAAAGACCAATAAAGCAGTTTAGTAAATTTTGTGCTTCACTCAGATATAAGTTACCCTAAAAACAGTGGAAAAAAGCGCAGAATAGATGCCAAATGACTAAAGATATGCAACGCGAATTTACTAATCGCGATGAATTAGTTGCTTACCTCAGAGAGCAATTTCCCGATGCAGCAACACAAGATGAACATATTAGCGAAACATTGGGTGGAAGGAAAGCAGCTGAGAAAATGCTGCATAAAATTGAGCCAGTAAGTTACGCTAAATCGCGCAATTTCCTAACTGGTGCTGTCACCAAGCTTTCACCTTATATTCGCTATGGCGTACTCAGTTTAGCAGAAGTACGCGATACTGTTTTAGGGAAAGTGAAAAATCAAGATGATGCTACCAAATTAATTACCGAGTTGGGTTGGCGAGACTATTGGCAAAGATTATACGTGGAATTGGGAGATAAAATTTGGCAAGATCAAGAATCATATAAAACTGGTTACAGTGTGAAAGATTATGCAGATACTCTTCCAGAAGATGTTATTTCGGGAAGTACAGGTTTAGTTTGTATCGATAATTTTAGTCAGGATTTGCGATCGCACGGCTATTTACACAATCATGCCAGAATGTGGATGGCAGCTTATATTGTGCATTGGCGGAGGATACGTTGGCAAGTTGGCGCAAAGTGGTTTTTATCACATTTATTAGATGGAGATCCCGCTAGTAATAATCTTTCTTGGCAATGGGTTGCTAGTACTTTTAGTCATAAGCCATACTTTTTTAATCGGGAAAATTTAGAACGTTATACGGAAGGGGTTTATTGTCGTCAATGTCCTTTGTATGGTAAATGCGATTTTGAAGGAAGTTATGAGGAGTTGGAAAAGCGTTTGTTTCCTAAAGTTGCACCTTTGGAAAATCGCAGCGGAAGTCAAAGTTGGCAAAAGGGTAAAAGGCGACGTTGAAAGTATTTTTTTTACCACAGATGTCCACAGATGAACACAGATGAACACAGATGGTATATATATGTTATCTGTTTTTGCGATCGCTTTTTTTAGTACGCAGATGAATGCAGATGTACGCAGATGAACGCAGATAGTATATATAGGTTATCTGTTTTTGCGATCGCTTTTTTTAATACGCAGATGAATGCAGATGAACACAGATGTTTTAGATTAATTAGGGTTGAGAAATGAGTGAAGTTATTTGGATACATGGTGATTGTTTGAGTCCAAAAAATCCCGCTTTGCTAGCATATCCTGATGCGTCTGCTATTTGGGTTTGGGATGATGAGTTGCTTAAAGAATGGCAAATTAGTTTGAAACGAATTACTTTTATTTATGAATGTTTGTTAGAGTTACCTGTGGTGATTCGTCGCGGTAATGTGGCAAATGAAGTATTAGCTTTTGCGAAAGAACTTAATGCTGATACTGTGGTAACGGCGGAAAGTCATAGTCCAAGATTTAAAGAGATTTGTGGGGAAATTGAGAAAGATTTGAGTTTGTTGGTGGTGGCGATCAATCCTTTTTTGAATTATCACGGTTACGTTGATTTGAAGCGTTTTTCCCGTTATTGGAAAGTTGCAGAAAAATATGTATTTGGGTGAAAATGCAGAAACTATCTCTATGTCAGAAAATTCCCAATTTACAGCTAGGCTTGAGGGAAAATATCTGTTAACTTTTTAAAATGCTGATTTCTTGGGAAAAATCTCAGGAGATCGATCGCATTTCACAACAATTTAGGAAAAAGCATGGAAACACTCAAAGGAAGAGATTTATTAAGCCTAGCAGACCTAACTCCAAAAGAATTACTAGAACTTTTGGATCTTGCTACACAGATGAAAGCTAAAAAGGTAAATATTCGCTGTAACAAAGTTCTGGGATTAGTCTTCTCTAAAGCTTCGACTAGAACTAGGGTAAGTTTTACTGTGGCGATGTACCAATTGGGAGGACAAGTAATAGACCTTAATCCTAATGTTACTCAAGTCAGTCGCGGCGAACCATTACAAGACACGGCAAGAGTTTTGGATCGGTATTTAGATATCTTAGCAATTAGAACCTTTGCTCAAGCGGATTTACAAGCTTTTGCCGATTATGCGAAAATTCCGGTAATTAATGCTTTGACTGACCTAGAACATCCTTGTCAAGTTTTGGCAGATTTATTAACAGCACAAGAATGTTTTGGTAAGCTTGAAGGTTTAACTTTGACTTACGTTGGCGATGGGAATAATATGGCTAATTCCCTATTGCTGGGTTGTGCGATGGTGGGAATGAATGTCAGAATTGCTTCACCAGCGGATTACCAACCAGACTCAAATATAGTAGAAAAAGCTAAAGCGATCGCAGGCGATCGCACAGAAGTTACAATTACAACCGATCCTATTGCTGCTACTAAAGCCGCAAACGTAATTTACACAGATGTTTGGGCTAGCATGGGTCAAGAAGCTGAAGCTGATAATAGAATTCCTGTTTTTCAACCTTATCAGGTAAATGAACAACTGATGAGCGTGGCTGATAAGGATGCTATTGTTTTACATTGTTTACCTGCTCATCGTGGCGAAGAAATTACAGAGGAAGTAATCGAAGGTTCACAGTCAAGAGTTTGGGATCAAGCAGAAAATCGAATGCACGCACAAAAGGCTTTATTAGCAAGTTTACTCGGCGCAGACTGATTCCTATCGTAGGGTGCGTTAGTGAAACGTAACGCACCATTTCCCCATATTTAGTACTGTTGCTTAAATCTTGAATTATTCTAGACAAAAAGCTGAGCGTTTGAACTAAATTTTTACTTGAAGTTTTATTCTTTTCGATAAAACACTGGACAAAAAGGGGTTTTTAATAGTACGAATGTTCTAGAAGATAAATTTTTGAGTGATGAATCGATCGCTCATAACCGATCAAAAACTACCTAGAACAGATTACCAAAATTTTACTATGGAAACCCTCACAGAAGCTCAACAAGAACTTTATGACTGGCTAGTAGAATACATCAACCAGCATCATTACGCGCCGTCAATTAGACAAATGATGCGAGCGATGAATTTAAAATCGCCTGCACCCGTCCAAAGTCGCTTAGATCATTTGCGAGAAAAAGGATATATTACTTGGTCAGATGGCAAAGCTCGGACTTATAGAATTTTGCGATCGCCAATCGAAACCGAACCTAGTAGTAGCGTACCGATTTTAGGCGCAATTGCAGCTGGTTGCATGGTAGAACCTTACACCGATTCAGTAGAAAAACTCGACCTTGGCAAGGCATTACCACCAAAAACATTCGCTTTAAGGGTAATGGGTGACAGCATGATCGAAGATCATATTGCTGATGGTGATTTAGTAATTCTCTACCCCGTCGCCGAACCCGACAAAGTGAAGAATGGCACAATTGTAGCGGCGAGAGTTGAAGGTCATGGTACTACTTTAAAACGCTTTTACCGCAAAAGCGATCGCGTCATCCTCAAACCCGCCAACACCAAATATCAACCCATCGAAGCATCAGCAGAAGAAGTCCAAATACAAGGAAAATTAGTTGGTGTTTGGCGCAACTATTAGGGGAGATGGGGAGATGGGGAGACAAGGAGACAAGGGGACAAGGAGACAAGGGGACAAGGAGACAAGGGGACAAGGAGACAAGGGGACAAGGGGACAAGGAGACAAGGGGACAAGGAGAAATTTTTCCTTCTGCCTTCTGCCTTCTGCCTTCTGCCTTTTTATGAGAAGATAACCCAAAGTCTAGAGGAGTTACTTAGCTAATTGTGAAATCACTTTCGTCTTTCCTGAAAGTTTTTCAGAGTCGCAAAATGGCGGCTCTTTTGTTATTGGGTTTTTCTTCCGGTTTGCCTTTTTTGTTACCGAGAAGTAATCTGCAAGCTTGGATGACGGTAGAAAAAATAGATTTAGGTGCAATTGGGTTGTTTGGTTTAGTTAATTTGCCCTATTCACTAAAGTTTTTGTGGTCGCCGATACTCGATCGCTATATACCGCCATTTTTGGGACGTAGGCGTGGTTGGTTGGCAATAACTCAAGTAGCTTTAATTTTAGCGATCGCTGCCCTCTACTTCCAAAAACCAAGTCAAGCTTTACAATTTCTCGCCATTAACGCCGTCGTAATTGCCTTTTTCGGTGCTACCCAAGATATCGCTGCTGACGCTTACCGTACCGACGTTTTAGAAAAATTAGAAATGGGCGCAGGTGCAGCCGTTTTCGTCTTGGGGTATCGTCTCGCCCTTTTAGCCACAGGTTCAATAGCCTTTATTCTCGCTGACAGCATCCCTTGGCCTTCAGTTTTCCTGTTCATGTCCCTTCTCATGCTGGTCGGTGTAGTCGCCTCATTCTTTGCTCCAGAGCCACCAGAAGATGAAAATCGTCCGGCAACTTTAGGTGAAGCCGTAGTTTTACCTTTTGGAGATTTTTTCTATCGTCATGGCTTACTTTTAGGTTTTGTAATTCTCCTATTCATCGTCCTTTACAGTCTTGGTGACGCATTTCTGAGCAGTCTTTCCACTCCCTTTTTAATCAAAACTGGTTTTGCCCAAAAAGAAATCGGCGCAATTCGGGGCGGAATGGGTTTAATTGCTACGATTGTGGGAACATTAACCGGAGGCGCAATTCTCAGTAAAATTGGGATTAATCGCTCTTTGTGGATATTTGGTTTATTGCAAGCTTTAAGTAATATCGGTTATTTTGCTCTGGCGCAAGCTGGAAAAAATTATCCGCTTTTAGTGTTAAGTATCAATGTGGAAAACTTTTGTGGAGGACTCGCCGCCGCAGGTTTTGTAGCTTTTTTAATGAGTCTTTGTAACCAGCGTTTTTCTGCTACTCAATACGCTTTACTCACCAGTTTTATGGCTGTCAGCCGCGACCTTTTGGTTGCTCCTTCCGGCTTTTTAGCAGAAAGAACAGGTTGGCCTTTATTTTTCCTAATTAGTATTTTCGCTGCTTTACCGGGATTAGCTCTTTTACCCATTGTCGCACCCTGGAACCCCCAACCTCAACCAATGCCCAGACCTGGATTAGATGAACGAGAAGATTTTGATCTGTAGTTGTAAACTTTAGATAGAGATAGGGAAACTTCTCGGAAAACAATTTTTTTACTCAAACCAGACAATCCTAACTATGGCTATTTTTCGTCAATACGTTGCTCCTTTTTTGATTTTGCTAATATTTTTAGTGGCTTTACTAGCGGTGAGTTCGCGCATCTTTTTACCTGCGGATATGGCAGCACCCGCACCAGTTGAAGAGGTAAGTTCTGCCTCTTAGATGAAGTACAAATTACCACCAAACTATTACTTTATTAGTGGTTCGAGTTTAGAGCGGGCAAGTTTGGTTAAGTTTATGCAAAAAACTTACCAAGAACTGTTTCCTGAGCAGAATTTCTCTCATTTAGCTATTACAGTTGAGAAGTATTTCTCGGCGGAAACTCCGCTTTGGTGGGTGGAAGAAAAGCTGGAAAATGCTGCTGGAAATAAAGTTGGTTGTTTGTGGCTGGGTAATGGAATCGATCAGGTAAAAGGCGATCGCCATGCTCACATTTTTCTCCTTTATGTTGCTCCCGAACATCGTCGTCAAGGTCTTGGGAAAAGTTTAATGCAATTAGGCGAAGATTGGGCAAAAAACCGGGGCGATCGTCAAATTAGTCTTCAGGTTTTTCAATCCAACCAACCAGCAGTTAATTTATATTCCCAGTTAGGTTTTCAAACTCAATCTCTGTGGATGGTGAAGTATATTTAGCAGGGGAGCAGGGGAGCAGAAGGTAAAAATTCTCCTTGTCTCCTTGTCCCCTTGTCCCCTTGTCCCCTTGTCTCCTTGTCTCCTTGTCCCCTTGCTGTCT
>NZ_JADEWG010000131.1 GCF_015207735.1 [Phormidium] sp. LEGE 05292 | reverse complement strand
CCTCCCCACCTCTCCATTCCCTAGTCCCCAGTCCCCAGTCCCTAAAAAATGGAAATTCGTCGTCGTCCCCCAAATCCCTCAGTTGCAGTCCAAGAGTTACGCTATCAAATCGTCACTCCTGATGCTGCACCGAGAAACATTCTGGAAGAAATTGTTTGGTATAAAGAAACCGAAGTTGACCAGATGCGGGAACGTTTACCTTTGGTAGAATTACAGAAGCAAATAGCTAATGTTCCCCCACCTCGCGACTTTGTTGCAGCTTTAAAATCAGCAGCGAAAAAACCTGCAATTATTGCCGAAGTGAAAAAAGCTTCTCCTAGTAAAGGAGTTTTACGAGAAGATTTCGATCCTGTAGCAATTGCCCAAGCTTACCAAAATGGCGGCGCTTCCTGCATTTCTGTACTCACAGATACTAAATTCTTTCAAGGCGGATTTGAAAATTTAGCCAATATTCGCCAAGCGGTAGACTTACCTTTGTTGTGTAAGGAATTTATTATTTATCCTTACCAAATTTATTTAGCCCGTTCTAAAGGTGCAGATGCAATCTTGCTCATTGCGGCGATTCTTTCTAATCAGGACTTGCAGTATTTTGTTAAAATCGCCCAAGCCCTAAAAATGACCGCTTTGATTGAAGTTCATACCTTAGAAGAATTAGATCGAGTGTTAACCTTAGAAAAGGTCAATTTAATAGGGATTAACAATCGCAACTTGAAAGATTTTTCTGTGGATTTACAATTAACTTGCGATCTTCTCGCTGCCCGAAGTCAAGAACTAGAACAACGAGGTATCGTAGTAGTGAGCGAGTCAGGATTGCATACTCCAGATGACTTACAGTTAGTAGCAAAAGCAGGTGCTACTGGTGTACTCATCGGTGAGTCATTGGTGAAACAACCAAATCCAGAACTCGCAATTAAATCTTTAGTTGGTGATATTAACCCTAACTAATTGATTGGCTATTCGTTAACCTAATTCTAAGTTTACATACATGGAGCCAATACCTCTTCCCTCGCCTGTCCAGTACGAATTAATACTGCAATTGCTAGAACGGAAAACTAATGTTGCTGTATCTGGCAATACAGAAGTTAAAGAAAAGGTGAGGCAGTTGATTATTACTTTACGCAAAGCGATTGCCCAACAAAAGCAAATAGAAGATATTTGTTCCCAAGCGAAACTACCAACTGAGTATTTTTGGTCTTTAAATCATGTTGTCGATCGTTCAGTCGCAGATTCCAATGATATTTCAGAGAAAGTTAGCCCACCAGTTTGAGATTTGAGATGTTACCTTTGACTAAATTTGAAATGGACAAGGTATAATTAAAAACTCACCATTGCTTGATTATGGCATTCCTGGCTTAAGGAAAAAGGCGAGAGTTTTGAGTTGCAGAGGTGGGTGAGAGCAGATAAATCTGTAGTCACAGCAGAAGAATTAAGGCAAAAAATCAATTCTTACAGAGGTTTGAGTTAAGAAAATTATTTAATTCCAAACTTTCTGAGCAATGCTAAATTCAGAACTCACAATTAAAACATAGCAGACTGTATCTAGGAGAGATCGATGGACAATAAGTTAATATTAATGATTCCGGGGCCAACACCTGTACCGGAACAAGCTTTACTCGCTTTGGCAAAACACCCGATTGGGCATCGTAGCAGCGAGTTTACTCCTATTATGGGGGAAGTTTTCCAAAATTTGAAATGGATTCACCAAACCCAAAATGATGTGCTTGTCCTGGCATCTAGCGGTACTGGGGCGATGGAAGCTGGGATTATTAATTTTTTAAGTCCTGGCGATCGCGTTTTGGTAGGATCGAATGGCAAGTTTGGCGAACGTTGGGGAGAAGTTTGTCAAGCTTACGGATTGAATGCGGACATTATCACCGCAGAATGGGGTAAACCTTTAGATGCCGAACAGTTCCGCGAAAAGCTAGAAGCTGATAAAGAAAAGCAAATTAAAGCGGTAATTGTTACTCACAGCGAAACTTCTACAGGCGTATTAAACGACTTGGAAACTATTAACCGTCATGTCAAAGCGCACGGTGAAGCTTTAATTATTGTAGATGCGGTGACAAGTTTGGGAGCAGTTAATTTACCCATTGATGAATGGGGAATTGATGTGGTAGCTTCAGGTTCCCAAAAAGGTTATATGATTCCTCCAGGTTTAGCTTTTGTAAGTGTGAGTGCAAAAGCTTGGGAAGCTTACAAAACTGCGAAGTTACCTAAGTATTATTTGGACTTAGGAAAGTATCGTAAAGATGCGGCGAAAAATAGTTTTCCCTTTACGCCACCTGTTAACTTAATTGTGGCATTACAAACCACTTTGCAGATGATGCAAAAAGAAGGTTTGGAAAATATTTTTGCCCGTCATCAACGCTTGAAAAATGCCACTCGTGAAGCGGTAAAAGCTTTGAGTTTACCTTTGTTTGCGCCAGATAGTGCTGCTTCTCCTGCGATTACAGCAGTAGCGCCAGTACAGGTAGATTCGGAACAAATTCGCAAAGTTCTTAAGAAGCGTTATGATATCGCAATGGCGGGAGGACAAGACCATTTAAAAGGTAAAATCTTCCGTATTGGACATTTGGGTTTTGTGAGCGATCGGGATATACTAACTGCGATCGCATCTTTAGAATCCGCCTTGCTAGAACTAGGTTACGATGCCTTCACCCCCGGCGCAGGTGTCGCCGCAGCAGCAAAGGTATTTAATAGTTAGGTAAGAAAAAGGCAGAAGTCTCCAATGTATAAAACATAAGACAGAAGGGAATTTGTCCCTTCTGTCTTATGTTTTTACCTTTCTTTTCTTCTCTTTGCTGCGTTCTGCCTTTCCTCAATGTAAACTAATACTAAATCCAGGTTAAAAACCCCCTTTATGATTAAACCGCAGAGACACAGAGAGCGCGGAGGAAAGAGGAGATCATAAGGGGGATAACTAACCCGGATTTGGTATAACGATCAAATTCTGTCATTAATGCAGCAGTAGACTCTTCATGAACTGTCCACAAACTCGCCAAAGTACTGCGATCGAATCTTCTCTAATTTGTAGAGTTTACCAGCCCTCTCAACTCTATTTGCTTTGTAATTAGCTGTGAAATTATCCTTTTCTGGGTGGTTTTTTGCCACCTTTTGCTTCTAGTCCAGTTCTAACTTGACTTTCTGAAGATTGAAATTCGGCATTTTTACTGTTGGTAATTGCTACTTTGTGTTTTGGGTTATTGATAGTTTTACCAATATAAGTAGCATCGTTTGTGAAATTAATCTCAAGGGTCTCTGTGATCTCCATCACTGAGTTTACTGTCATTTGTTGATATTCATAATCAAAATTTTGTTGTGAGAGAAAAAACTCTTTTGCTGCAACTGTTTTAGGTGCTAATAAACAGCATAAAGAGAAACTACTGGCTAACCCAAATCTGTAAATGTTCAATTTCATGATGCGTTTAGTGATGTAGATGCTTATTTAAATTGTAAATAATTTTCATAATTTTTCAATAAATTTCAGTAATACTAATTATTTTTTCTTAGTCATATATTTTTACTTAATTCAGACAACAAATTTAGCAAAATTTAATATGAAATTTGTTTGTTTTGGAAGCGGTTATCAGCAATTTTACTGATGAAAGTTGATATGTAATAAAAAGTTTAAGGGGTAATTAGTACTTGTTCCGAGATTTTACTGAGGCTAGCCGATCGCAATAATTCTGTCCACTCAGTAGTTACTGGTAAGTTTTGCGCTGAGGAGTAATAGTTATATTCCGTAGGATGGGTCAGAACCTTAAAATTAGTATTTCTTGCCTAAAATTGTTGTGTCTGACGCACCCTACAAACTCTTAAATAACCTTGTAAGGGATACCAGCCCTCTCAACTCAAATTGCTTCTTAATTAGCTGTGATAATTATCCTTTTCTGGGCGGTTTTTTACCGCTTTTTACTCCTAATCCGATTCTATGTTGACTTTCTAGAAATCTTAATTTCACATTTTTACTGACTGTAATTGCAGCATTGCGGCTTACGTTATTAGTAATTTTCTCCTGAGAAGTAGGACTGTTTGAGAGGACAATATTACTGGTTTTTATGCCCTGAATAACTAATTTTGCCACAATTAATTGATTTTGGCTGACAAATTTGTTAGTAAGCTTCTGAGGGGAAATTTCTTGTGCGCTAAGTGTTATAGGTGCTAACAAGCAGCATAAAGAGAAACTACTTGCTAACCAAAGCTTGTAGATGTTTAGTTTCATAATACGTTTAATGATGTAGATGCTTCCTTTCTGGATTTTAACTAATTTCTCTAAGTTTTCAAGCGTTGTCAATAATACTAATTATTATTTATATCTAGTAATTCTAAATGATTTTTAAATGCTGGATTCTTTTTATAAACTGCTTTAGGTGCAGATGATATACACATCATAAAAAGAGGAGTTCACAACTCAGATATGACTCCTAAGAATACAACATTTTATAAATAACTAAATTCAGCTAAATTTAATGAAAAATTTGCTTTTTTATCTAATAATTATCAGTAAACTTACTGATAATTATTAAATTTTGCCAGGAGTAATTAAAACTTTTTCAGAGATTTCACTTAGACCACTACAAGTAAAATTCTTTTTATATTTACCGGATGAAATTAGTCCGGTAAAGTTTTTCTTTTTCAGTATTGTTAAATATAAGTTCTACAGTATTCGTACCTGTCTTAGGAGGGTAGACAGAAAGCGTCGGATATAGTTTACAGCTGTCTCAATACCGATCGGTTTATTTTTGTCTTTGTAGAGGCGATCGCAGGGCTAATTCATGGGAAGGAGGAGAAAATAATTGGCTCAAGATGGAGATAAACTGCTACGCATTTAAATTGAATATTTAGGCTGATGGGGAGATGGGGGGATGGGGAGAGGGATTGACGGTTTTTGCCTAACACCAAAAATATACAATTTAGATGCGATGCAAGCTTATACCAAGGTATGGCAAACAAAAGAAGAATCATCAAGCATCTGTTTCCCCCATCTATTAAAATTTCTCTGGAGACAATGAAGTAGCCCTGGGGGCGATCGCGAATGGCATAAAAGAATGGGTTAGCGATCGCTAACCCATTCTTCATCTGGTATGGAATTATGTGTCACCCCTCGATTCAGTCGTATCTTGCTGGGAAATACTCGGTTTGACATGATCACCAGCTCCTTGGGGATAAATAGATATTAAGCTTGTTCCAACCAATCATATATGCGGTCTAACTGTTCTAATGTTACCAAACCATATTGCCACAGAATCATTGGCAAAGGCCCTGGATCTTGTTTGCTGTGTCTAAAAGCGATCGAAAGCGATGCGCCAGAAATTGACAACTCTTCTTGCAAAAATCTAATAAATCTCGAATAGTTTGTGGGTGCCACTCCTACATTCACCTCCTGTACTAGACACCATTTTCTGATATTTGTCTCTCCGGCATATAAATCCGGTAGACAGTATTCTTTTTGTCACTGCTCGCGAGGTTCAAAAGTCTTGTTTGTCGATTTACTCAAACTCAGATGTAATCAGAGCTTGGCACGATGAACAATACTCAAAAAACCTGAGCAATTTAAATGATGAGTTGAGGATTAATTTTAATTGTTTTCAGCAGCTTTTTGGCTAAAAATCATCTTTTTAAAACAGCTTTTTAATCAGCTTATTTACCTCAACAAAGTTGTTTTTTAATTGTGATCTTGTTTTACCTCAGCCCTTTAACTAACCTCATCTCTAACAAGGAAGATCTCTGACTACTTCCCCACTATATCTACAGAAGTAAAGTGGGGAAATTTCCAGCATCTTTAGTTCATAATTTTTGCTTTTTTGGCTTAACTCCTCTGAGACTTTACAATCTCATGAAAAGTTATTCTCGCCAAAGTCTGCTATCTCCGTGTTTAACACGGTTCCTTGAAGTTCTAACTCTTAACTACTCTCGCCTCACACCTTATTCCCATCTGCCTCAAGAGAAATATTACTAAGCTTTTAAGCGCAATTCTTAGTTTTTACTCTCCTGTCGGCTCTAGAAAGGGATTCAGAATCTAGAACTTATGGAATTTAACAGTAGCCAGTACTTTAAGCAAGCATACTGTACTAATAGTAACTTACTTTTTTACTGACTCAATCCTGCACTGACCGTAGTTTTGCCTACTGTAAGGGCAAGCTCTTCAGAATTCGCACTGTCAGGACAGCGTAGCAAATTCTTGGAGTTATTTATCAATATAGACACCAATATTAACATTTAGGTTCAAAAATTATAAGATTTGAACAAGTTCTAGTAAAGATTTTGTATGGTTACGGGATTGAGGTGATAAAAACTCAATTTTTACCTGTTGTCCAACTTTGATCCCTAATTCTGCGGCTCTACCACTACGTAGTTCAATTACTTGGTCTATTGTTCCATTAGGGCCGTATGTAGGACAGGGATCTTGCTTACAGGGGGGGACGTTGGCAGCGATCGCTCTGACTACTCCATCCCTTAAAAAAATCATATCCAAAGGAATTAGCGTATTTTTCATCCAAAAGCTGACTCTTTGAGCTGGAGAAAAAGAAAACAACATTCCGCGATCGTCTGGCAAATTTCTCCGGTACATCAACCCCAAAGACTGCTCTTCGGGAGTGCGAGTTACTTCCAGCTGCACAACTTCACCACTAGCAAACTTAGCTTTAGCCGAAATCGGCAGCATTTGACCCGAATTTTCGGCTAATTCCTGATTATTAGGTAATTTAGTGGTTTCTTGCTGGGGAATTAAAGTTATATTTTGCGAATTCACTGGCGAAGTTGCCGCACAACCGATCAACCAAATTCCCATTCCTAAACCTAGTGCAGCGGAGTAAAAATGATTGAGCAGTCGAAAACGGGTAAAAGAAAAACCTTCTTCCCTTCTGCCTTCTGCCGTTCGGCTGACGCTCACGGAAGCCTTCTGCCTTCTGCCTTCTCCAATCACTGTGTCAGTTCTCCTACTGTCTGTTTTAAGTTTCCCGCAGTACGTAACCTACGCCTCTGACGGTTTGAATTAAACGTCTTTCATTTTCTTGTTCAATTTTCAGACGCAAATAACGAATATACACCTCTATGACGTTGGATTCTCCCATAAAATTGTCACCCCAGACATTTTCTAGAATTTGCTCTCTGGTCAAAACTTCGCGGGGATGTTCCATGAGATACTTCAATAAGTCATATTCCTTCATTGTTAAATCAATGACTCTGCCATTACGCAGGGCTCGGCGCGTACCCAAATCTAAAACTAAGTCACAGAATCGTAACTGTTCTGAGCTATAGTTATCCGGCTGGAGGTAGAGACGGACTAATTTTAAGAATGTTTCCGATCGATAGGGTTTAAGAAAGTAATCATCCGCGCCTGCTTCTAAACAAGCAACTCGATCGTCCACACTGTCACGCGCCATCATCAGTAGGACTGGTGCTCTACTCCCCGCACGGCGCAGATTTTTACACACACCTAGCCCAGAATCCCCAGCTAACATCCGGTCTACTACAATTAAAGCTGGTTGGCGTTCTATGGCTTGCCGCATTCCCATATTCGCATCGTAAGCTACAACTGGTTCATAGCCTGATTCTTTCAAGTCAAGGCTGACACTTTGCGCTAAGGTTTCATCAGTTTCTATGACTAGGACGCAAGGGCTGTTGTTGATGGTAATTGTATTCATAACCCCCCTGTTGTATAAGCAATAATACTTGAGCTGACTGTAACACTAATCTGTTTTAGCACGTTTGCGAAAATAGGGGGACAGAGGGGCAGAGGAGCAGAGGAGCAGAGGAGCAGAGGAGCAGAGGAGAAAATTCAATACTTTCCCCTTTTACCGATAAAGTCGGAACCAGTTATATATTTGGTATTAGAGTGTTGAGAACCGTGCGACACTGGAACTTTGGGTGGTTTCTACATTTTGGGTGCTTTCTGCAAATGACAATTGAAGAAGCTTTGGTGGTTGTTGATTCGATTCTAAAACCTGGTTACTTAAACCATGTTCAAGAGCTAGTCTTACGCCAGTCTTGGGAAGGAAAAACTTACCCGGAAATGGCAGCTAGTTCTGCTTATGATGCTGAATATATTAAGAATATTGGCTATCACTTGTGGCAATCTCTGTCGGATAAGTTGGGGGAAAAGGTCACAAAAAGTAACTTTCGCTCGGTATTAAGACGACATAAATCTTTTGTGGTTTTTCCCAATCAAGGTGTAGGTGGTGTTGTGGAAACTGCGGTAAGTCCGTCTTCAGAGCTAATTGAGGAAGTGACAAATCAGCCGGAAGTAAATTATCCTGCAAGTTCTCAGAAGTACGAACTAGTGACTGCGGAAAAAGCTTGGGAGAGGGGGAGAGCAGGAGAGCGAGAAATTATGGTTTCTGGTAAAGTTTGGCAAGAGCAGAGTTTGCCTACGAGTTACCCATTTTCGCTTTACTCTTCATCTTTCTATAATGTACGCCAAGATTGGGAGAAGGCGATCGATGTTACGGATTTTTATGGCAGGGTGGGAGAGTTGGCTATTTTACAAAGATGGATTGTGGAGGAAAAGTGCCGCTTGGTGGGATTGTTGGGGATGGGGGGAATTGGTAAAACTGCTTTATCTTTGAAGTTGGCAGAAAAAATTGCGCCTAATTTTGAATATTTGATTTGGCGATCGCTTAGTCATGCTCCTCCACTTACAGAAATTTTATCTCATTTGTTGCAATTTTTATTGCCGCAATCAGTTCAGATCGCGACTGTAGATGAGCAGATTCAAGTTTTAATAAAATTTTGGGAAAAACACCGTTGTTTGGTGGTTTTGGATGGTGCAGAAGCTATATTATCTAGTGGGGATGATGGGCAACAATCCACTGCTGGTTATTATCGCAAAGGTTATGAAAGTTATGGTAATTTGTTTAAACGTTTGGGTGAAGAGTGTCATCAAAGTTGTTTGCTGTTAACGAGTCGGGAACAACCAAAGGAGTTGGCTTTTTTAGTTGGGAAAAAAGTGCGATCGCTCCAGCTCAAGGGTTTACCATACGCTAATGCTCAAGAATTATTCAAACATCCAGATAATACTCTAGAATTGGAAAACCTTTGGCAAGAAGTGATTCAAATTTATCAAGGTAATCCCTTAGCTTTAAAGATTGCTTTCACTACTATTCAAGATTTATTTGATGGAAATGTGGCTGAATTTTTATGCCAAAACACAGCTGTATTTGGCAGTATTCGGGATTTGTTAAATCAACAATTTGAACGATTGTCGCTATTGGAAAAAGAAATTATGTATTGGCTTGCCACAGAACGGGAAACAGTTTCACTGCAAGAATTACAGCAAAACCTCCAAGGTAATTATTCAACGTCTTTGTTACTAGAAGCACTGGAATCTCTGAAACGTCGCTGTTTAATTGAAACCAATTTCGGTTATTTTACTCAACAGCCAGTTGTTAAAGAGTATATTAAAAATCGCTTGTTACCTACAACAGTCGATCGAGAAGCTAGTATTTCCCCAGAAAGTATACTTAAGCGATTACTTCAAACTAAAAATACTGTGATTAACATCTAGGTTGGCAGATTCCGAAAAAAGTTGGCAATATTAATTATAAACCTGATTCTTTCTAAGATTCATTTTAGTAAGATAATCCTTAAAGGAGCTAAATTTTGCGTTACATTCTGCGTGAGCAAGTGCAGAGTTTAATGGCTGAATTTGCCAAAGCTTTACATCAATCTGATTTGCATCCAGTAGTTTTTTATATTTGGGGTAATCACGGAGTTGGTAAAACTACTCTATTGGAATATTTAGAAATTAAATATGAAAATCAAGCTAATTTTGTCATGCTTTCTTTGGGAAATGATCAAGATGTTGCCACACCTTTAAGAATAATGGATAACATTATTCATGAATTATTTAAACAATTATCAAATATTAATATTTCCGCAGTTAATTATTTTGCTATTCTCTATACTAGATATCAACAAACGCTTCAAGAATTAAATTTGTCTCAACTAAATTCAAAAGATTTATTAAATTTTTCTCTTGGCTTAGGATCAAGTGTAAGTAGAGATTATTGGCAAAAAATCCTGCAACAACATCCGGTGACAAAACAAAAATCAGAACTTCAAGAACTGCTAATCCAGCCTTTAGAAAAACTTACCCAAGCATTTACTGAAACTTTAGTTCAAATAGGAAAATTACCAATAGTAATTGTATTCGATAATTACGAAAAAGTTACTGAAGAAACTAATGTATGGTTTTGGAATTATTTGGTGAGTAATGCTGAGTTGCGATCGCATAAAATTTTTTTCATTTTAGCTGGTACAAACTCCTTAGATATCGACAAGCAAAAATCTCCTTTAGTTTATGCACATCATTTAGAGGAGTTGAATAAAGAAGAGGTAAGAACATATCTGCAAGAAATTAATGTGAGTTTACCTACGGAGATTAGACAAATCTATAAATTAAGTAAAGGCTTACCATATTATCTTAACTGCCTTGTGAGACAGCGCAAAGAAAATGGAGAAATTGATTTTGCTTACCCTTACCAAACAATCATTGAGCTATTATTAGTGAATCTACCGATGCACCACAAGCAATTACTCTATTTACTAGCTTGTTGTCGCTGGTTTAATCGTTCAATTTTACGCGATTTTTCAGAAAAATCGCAGTTAAATTTGTTATCACTACCAGAGGAAGAATTTAGATACTTTAACTGGCTAAAACAGTGCCATTTTGTAGAATTAAAGCAAGGGCGTTACTATTTAAATGAAATTTTTAGAAATGAATTACGTTTATTATTATGGCAAGAAGACCCCGATGAATTTTATCGAGTTAATACTATTTTAGCTAGCTATTTTAGGAAACTAGCAGATGCCGAAATATTGCCAGAAATGCCTATGGCTAGTCAATATGAAAATTCTCAATGGTGCGTTTATACCACTGAATATCTATACTATAATTTATTTTCCCGTTCCCCAGAGTATCAAATTAATTTAATTAGCATAATATTTGAATCACAGTTTTTCGGAAAAACTTGCGTTGTGCAGGAAGCTTTAAACGCGATCGCTTGGGAAACGAAATTAACAGAACATCCCTTATTAAGCTATGGAGTTAAAAAGTTTATAGCAGCAATTCAACCAGTATTAAAATATGGTTGGATGTTACTGGAATCTGACGTGATAGATTTTGCTTACTTACAAGAAAAGGGGATTCAAATTGCAGAAATAGAAGTAGCATTAAAACTTTGCTTTCAGCAAATACCTGTATTGGATGGATTGGCAAAATTTGCCGCTATTTTTTATAAAATTAAACGTTGTATTCCCCAAGAAAGAAAAGATTGGTTACAACTGCTATTTGTTCAAGCCGAAAAAATTACAGACTCATTAGAACCTGAATTTAGTAAAGATTTATTGTTCAAATTAAGTAACCTAGCAGATGAATTAGGTTATTATGAAATAGCCATTGCTAGTTACGATCGAGTACTAAAATATACTCCTAATAGTAGTAAGGCTTGGTATAAACGGGGTGTGGCAATGCGGAAAAAAGGAATTTTTCCAGAAGCAATTTTGAGTTTTAATAAAGCCTTAGAATTACAGAATAATGATGCTGATATTTACTATGAAAAAGGAATTGCGCTGCGAAAATTAAAGTATTATGCAGAAGCGATCGCTAATTATCGCCAAGCCTTAGAACTGCAACCAGAAAAACATGAAGCGTGGAATAATTGTGGCATAGCATTGCGAAAGTTAGGGCGCTTAGAAGAAGCGATTTCTAGTTACAATCAAGCTTTAGAAATTCAGCCAAACGATCCAGTAATCTGGTACAATAAAGGGATTTCTCTAGATGAAATAGGGGATTGGAATATGGCAGTTGCTAGCTACGACAAAGCTTTAGAATTGCAACCCAATGATTACGAAGCATGGTATAACCGGGGGATAGCATTACGAAAATTAGGACAGTTGGAAATGGCATTATCCAGCTATGAAAAAGCTCTAGAATTAAATCTAGAAGATGCCGCATCTTGGTACAATCGCGGTTATGTTTTGGATGAATTGGGAAGATTTGCAGAGGCGATTGCTAGTTACGACAAAGCTTTAGAATTGGAACCAGAAGATTCTAGCACTTGGTACAATCGAGGCTTAGCACTGCGCCAATTAGGGAGTTTCTCAGAAGCGATCGCTAGTTACGACAAAGCATTGGAGTTACAGCCAGATAAATACCAAGCTTGGCATAATCGAGGTCAAGTTTTACGCCAACTCGGACGTTTTCAGGAGGCGATCGCTAATTATGATGTAGCCATCGAACTCAAACCAGATTACGCGATCGCTTGGTATAACAAAGCCTGCTGTTACGCTTTACTGGGTAATACAAACTTAGCCCTGTTAAATTTAGAACAAACAGTTCAGCTTAATGCTGTAGAATACTTGCCAAAGGCAAAAATTGATCCAGATTTTGACGATATCCGGGCTAACCAGCAATTTCAAAACTTACTAATTGCTTACAGCTAATAGCTCGGCTAGGAAAACCAACGTACTTCATCTCGACAATTTATCAGTTAGCAAAATGTATCATCCTAGCGTGTCTAATATTAGCCCTATCCCCAGTGCTCTTGCCATTCAAGTCGATCGGGCAAACGAGTTACCAGATGCCTTACAAAAAATCGGATTACAAGGAACTCGCCCCACTCTAGTCATCGTCGGCGGTGCCAGTGGATTAACTCCACCATATCTTACCTATTTGGAAAGACTGTTTGAAGAAAAAATAGCTCCTTTAGCAGAAAAACTTCAAGCTTATGTAGTCGATGGTGGTACTGATGCTGGCGTAATGCAATTAATCGGAAAAGCGCGTTTAAAGTTAGGTGGAACATTTCCTTTAATTGGTGTAGCTGCAATTGGAACTGTCATACTTCCAGAGATCGAAAACACATTTGCTGATGCTGCACCATTAGAACCAAATCATACACATTTTGTGTTCGTTCCGGGTAATAAATGGGGTGATGAATCGCCTTGGATTGCTGATGTGGCAACTATTTTAGCTAATGACGCACCTTCGGTAACAGTTTTGATTAATGGCGGAGCCATAACTTTAATAGATGCTAGTCATAGTATCAGAGTTAATCGACCATTAATCGTAGTTGCTGGTAGTGGAAGAACAGCCGATCGCATAGTAGCAGCTTTACAAGGAGAAGCTACCGACGAGCAAGTAAAGCAAGTCGCTCAATTCGACAAATTAACCGCTGTTGAACTAGAAAATGACTTTCACTCTATTGAACAAGCGATCGCTCAAAAGCTTTCCTTTAAAGAGTCACAATAAGTCACACCAATTTAGATTTCCGAATTGTTTTTCTAGATTAATCAGGGTGTTTCGTAATATTTTAGCTAATTAAAAATCAATGACTTTTTATTACTAAATTGCGTAAATTCCGCAATTTTATTGCGGCTTATAATCTGCAAGTAAATTACTATTATTTCCTTATTCGTAGATGTACTTAAACTTATTGAACTATCAATTACTGTTGAATTCGTCTCATAATTACTTTTAATGACTGTTAAAGTTGTTACCTCCTAGTTACTGTCAAAGCTGAATAAATCCCGTAGATTGAAATTGTTCAATTGCATCTACAAGACGAAAAGAAAATGAAATTACAATACTTGTTGCAAAACAACATCAATTGGAAATTCAGCGCCATTAATGAAGATCAAGAATTAGCTAAACAAATTCAAACTCGCCTCATTGACTTAGGAATATTGGAAGGTTCAGCAGACGGATCGTTCGGGCCAATTTCCATACTAGCTTTAAAGAAGTTTCAGCAATTAACTAAGACTAATGAACCGGATTATATAGGTTCGGTTACTGCCAGACATTTGATTCAAGTCAAACCGGAATACCTACCGCAACCAGTTTTAAAATTAGGCAATGATTTAGCCAGTCGAATTGTTAAATATATGCTGGCAAAGCAGTACAAACTATTCACAGATTCGCAATACTACAACATTGTTTATGTTGAGGGAATTAATCCCAACGGAACACTCAATAATGACAATCCTAATTACTTTAATGATATCAGAAGTGTAATAACTTTTGAAAATGGTGTGCCGAAACTAGCAGGTATTTGGGAAGCTACCACCGAACCAGGCGCTAAATACACTTATCGCCCGATGAATCCTAATGGTGTTGCGAGAATTCACTTCGGTCAATATAAAGCTTGGTCTGTAGGAATGCACGGCACTAGTAATCCTCATGAAGCATTAGTACAAGTTGCACCTGTCACTGTTTACCGAGATTTAAATAAGGATTTTATCAGGATTGGCGATCGTATCGAAACTGGTTTATTTGGCATCAACCAACACTGGGGTTACGATTTTCCCAAAAATGACATTGTTGGTGCTAGTGCTGGTTGTTTAGTAGGTCGTAGTACCAAAGGACATCGCGAATTTATGGCTTTAGTTAAGCGAGACCAACGGTTTTTAACTACTAAGCAATATGTTTTCATTTCAACAATAATCCCTGGTGATGATTTAGTCAAAAATTTCCCGGTTGCGTAAAGAAAACCAGAAAGCTCCCAGGTAAGAAAGGAGAAAGGTAAGGGTAATAGTTTAATTTACCCTTGTCTCCTTTTCCGCTTGTCTTTCCATAATTTTATCTTCCTATTTCTCGATCGCGAACGATTAATTAGCAAGGAAAAAACCGGAGGCACAATGAAAGACACCGATCGTAATTTCCCAATTCACACTATTGCTTACACTGCTTTTACCACTCATGTAGAATACATCATCAGAAAAGATCTATTCGTCTATAGTTCGGGAATTCTTGAAAAGAAATACAAGAGTGAAGAAAAAGAAAAGAAGGAAGAAAAAGACAAAAAGGAAGAAAAAGAAATCATGGTTTAAATATCAAAACTGCCGATTCATAGGATTGATTTAATTACTCAGAACAACAAATTTATCTACTGTTGTTCACTTTTGGAGGGTGCATGACTGATATTTTTATCTCCTACTCTCGGAGAGATAGAGACTTTGTTAAGTCTCTACATCAAACATTCATTAAACTAGGGCGGGATGTTTGGGTAGACTGGGAAGATATTCCCCTAACAGCAGATTGGAAACAGGAAATTTTCACGGGAATTGAAGGAACGGATAATTTTCTGTTTATCTTAAGTCCAGATTCTATCAAGTCTCAGTACTGTGGAGAAGAGTTAGAATATGCAATTAAAAATCACAAAAGGCTAATACCCGTTGTGTATCGAGAGGTTAACCCCCAAGATGTACACCCTACTTTAGCTGCACTGAATTGGATTTTTATTCGCAATGAAGATGATTTTTACAGTAACTTTCACACATTGCTAGATGCGATCGATACTGATTTAGATCATGTCCGAACTCATACTCGCTTGTTGAAGCGTGCGATCGAATGGCATAGCAAAAAATATGACCCTTGTTTCTTATTGCGCGGAACAGATTTAAAAGCTGCACTAAAATGGTTAACACAGAGTCAAGAGCAACAACCATCACCAACATCTCTGCACAAGCAATATATTATCAAAAGCAATGAAGCTGAAAGCAAACGCCACAAAAGAACCGTCACTGCTATCAGCTTTGGTATGAGCATCACCACAATACTAACAGTGCTATCTTTTGGCTTATATCAAAGAGCCGAAGAATTGCGGTTACAAGCAGAAAAAGAAAACTTATTTGCCCTGAGTAAAACCTCCGAAGCACTCTTTGTCTCCGAGCAAAGATTTGATGCTTTAGTTGAAGCTATTAGAGCAGGTATGAAGCTCAAAGAAAGTACTTGGGCAATCAAAGATACACAAGTGCAGAATTTGATTATCACCGAACTTCAACAAGCAATCTTTTGGGTAATGGAATCTAATCAACTAGAAGGACATATTGATAGCGTTCAAGCTGTCGCTTGGTCGCCTGATGGTGAATTAATAGCCACAGCTAGTGAAGACAGAACGACAAAAATTTGGCACCGTAATGGTACTTTAGTTGCTACTTTACAAGGACACAAAGGCACAATTTGGGCAGTAGATTGGTCTCTTGATGGGAAGTTAATTGCCACAGCCAGTGATGATAACACAGTGAAAATTTGGAATAGAAAAGGCCAACTCATCACGACTTTAAAAGGGCATAAAGCACCAGTATATGCTGTAGTTTTTTCTCGCAACAATATCATCGCTACTGGTGGACAAGATAAAACAGTAAAACTTTGGAACAGTGAAGGAAAATTATTGCGAACATTGCAAGGACAAAATAGCGAAGTTTGGTGGCTAACTTGGACTGCTGATGGTAAAAGTTTAGCTACTGCTGGCAATGACAAATTAGTAAGAGTTTGGGATTTATCTAATCCCAAAGTACTCAAACCCATCTTCACTTTAGCTGGACATACTAAAGAAGTAAACGCAGTTAGCTTCTCACCCGATGGCAAAATTTTAGCCAGTGCTAGTGCTGATAAAACAGTTAAACTCTGGAATGTAGCTGGGAAAAAACCTATTTTACTACACACTCTTTTTGGTCATACAGAACAGGTTTACGCTATTAGTTTTGCTCCCAATGGTAAAACTATAGCTACAGGAAGTTTTGATAACACTGCCAAAATTTGGAAAATTGATGGCACATTAGTCAGAACTCTTAAGGGGCATAAAAGTGAGGTGTATGGTGTAGCTTGGTCTCCCGATAGTAAAATGTTAGTTACAGGCAGTTTTGACAGTTCAGTAAAAATTTGGCATTTAGATAAAACTCTACCAAAAGTTCTTTCTGGGCATGAAGATGCGGTGAGTGCGATTAGTTTTAGTCCAGATGGACACACTATTGCTTCTGCTAGTTGGGATAAAACGGTTAAAATGTGGCAATCTGATGGGAAATTAATTAGCACTTTCAAAGGACATACTGGGTTTGTGCGGAGAGTGAGTTTTTCACCAGATGGTAAAATCATTGCTACCACCAGTTCTGATAATTTAGTGAAACTGTGGAATCGGGAAGGAAAAGAACTCAAAACTTTGGTTGGACATGAAGATGTTGTTAATAGTTTAGCTTGGTCTCCTGATGGAAAAATTCTTGCTTCTGCTAGTAATGATAAAACAGTAAAAATCTGGGATGTCTCAGGTAATAAACATTCTGTTTTGCAGACTATTACTGCACATAAAGCTGCTGTTCTAGATGTAGCTTTTAGCCCAGATGGTAAGAGTTTAGTCACCGCTAGCGCGGATAAATTAATTAAGCATTGGACTCTTACTGGTAAACTTTTAGCGACATTTACAGGGCATACTGATGTTGTAAATAGCGTGACTTTTTCGCCAGATGGTCAATTGATTGTTTCAAGTAGTGATGACAAAACTGTAAGGATTTGGCAGATTAACGGGAAGCTTTTAAGGACTATGATCGGGCATAGCGATCGAGTTTGGGACGCGATTTTTAGCCCTCAGCAAAAATCCACTCTCCCTGTTGCTAAGAATCACAGTTTGATTATTGCTTCTGCAAGTATTGACCGAACCGTAAAACTCTGGCAACTTGATGGCACAGAATTAGTTACTCTCAAAGGTCATAAAGATGGGGTAATTAGCTTAAGTTTTAGTCCTGATGGAAAAATGTTAGCTTCTGGAGGTTTGGACAACAATATAATCTTATGGAATTTACAGCAAGTAGGAACTTTGGATAAACTACTAGTCAAAGGTTGTCGCTGGATTGAAGACTATTTGAAGAATAATCCAAATTTGGAAAAAAGCGATCGCCAACTGTGTGAAAGCGTTCAAAGTTAAAAGCTAGTACAAGAAGGCAGAAGGTGGGGAGGTAGGGAGAGTTTAAGAGATAGTTAGTTAAATTATTTCCCCCATCTCCCCATCTCC
>NZ_JADEWG010000130.1 GCF_015207735.1 [Phormidium] sp. LEGE 05292 | reverse complement strand
CGTTTAACAACTCTAATTTTAAAATGAAGAATCCTTCTTTTTCATAAGCAGTGAAAACTGTAACGTTTGGTAAGTTTAATAAGGTATCTAGATGAAAATCCATCGTCCTTTTCGGGTAAAATGTAGTGCTAACTACATTTTACCCCATGATGCCGGAAGACCCGCTATACAGAACCTCAGAAGATTACAAGTTCCCTGTCGAATTCTCTGGTATGTAAGCGGGACGCAGAAAGAAGGCAAAGGTAAAGGATTTCATGAAGTCCAATCTGTACGAGCCTGCTCTTATGTGGATGAAACTATCATTGGCAAGCCCAAGGAACTTTATCAACGTTTCCAACAATTAGGAGTATATAAATTGAACGACATTGAGAATATAAAGCGAGACAAGCAAGGTAATATAATGGCAATTCGCTTTAGTGATATAGAGCTATTTGACAGTCCTATTATGTTAGAAGAAGTTCGGGAAATTGGCGGAAAAGATTATGACTTTCAGTGGTCAGAAAAAATTTCAACTGAATGCTTTATCAAAGTGTATAATTTAGGAATTCCTGCTTCAACCAAAAGTTGAATTCTTATGTTGTTTACTATACTTCTCCTCTCAATTAAACCTAAATATGCTAAACAAATCTTCGAGACTAAAACCAAGAAAGTAGAGTTGCGAAGGGTGCGGACTCGGTTGAAAGAGGGAGATATTGTTCTAGTTTATGTTTCATCTCCGGCAAAGGTTTTTCTAGGTTCATTTGAGGTTGAGGATGTGATTGAAAGAGAAGTATCTCGTAAAGAACTTAAAAACTTTTGGAATAAGTTCCAAGACAGTGTAGGCATTACTAAACAAGAATTTAATAGTTATTATGAAGGAGCTTCAGTAATTGTCGGTATTCAGATTAAAAATATTAGTCTTTTTGAAAATCCTGTTGAATTAGAACGCTTACAAGAAAAGTTGTCTTATTTGCGTCCTCCCCAAAGTTATCGTTATTTGGAAGAGAAAGAATATGAGATTATCAAGGCTTTAGGAGAAGCTCAAACAGCAATCATGACTGACCAAGAAAACCTGGAGTGATTGAGTAAACTATTAAATTATTTGTGAAATTACAAATACTCTATGATATTAAAAAATACTGCTGAATTTGTTAAATTGTTTCGGGAATTTGTTACATCATATCCACCAACACCTGCGGGGTTACGTCATACAGCCGCATATAATGAGCAGCGTCAACAGGGGAAAAGGAATTTTGAGGCGATATCTTCGGCATTCCAGTCTGGAGAAGACGTAACAGAAGCAGTCTTACTACAACTATTACCTCATGGGAAAAGCGGTAATAATGCTCAAAGAGGAGCTTGGATACATCATGCTCCAGCTATCACAAAAGATATAAAAGAATGGTTTGAGGGGGCGAAGTGGACAAAGGCGGAAGATTGGCAGAATGTAGCAGTATCGATTTTATATTTTATCGATCGCTGCAACAAAGAGCCAACTCAACTATCAGCAGCTTGTCAGGAGTTTTCCAAATTAACTTATTCTAAAGGTTTCCAGACAGGAATGCTTACCCCTATCCTTAACGCACTTCGACCTGATGATTTTTTATTAATTAATAACAAATCACGACAAGTTATTAATTACTTTGCTAATACTTCTTACAATCAAAAGCTAACAGATTATCCAAAAATAAACATGACCGGACGTAAGCTGATTCAAGAATTGGCTCCTAATATGCACATACCAGGCGTACCAGCTTTGCGAGATGATGACTTATTCGATATGTTTTGTCATTGGCTGGTTGGCGTTAATAAATATGATTTCTCTGGTCAAGAATTACCACAAGTAGATGAGGTTATTGAGTCTTCCTTGGATGTTAAAGAAATGAATTTGCAACCGGAATATACCTTAGCCCAATGTGCAAAAGATACTGGAATTGAGGAAGAAAGATTAAAGTTTTGGTTACAGGCGCTTGAGCGCACCAAGCAAGCAATCTTTTATGGGCCACCTGGCACGGGGAAGACTTATATTGCTAAGAAGTTAGCTAAACATTTAATTGGTGGTGGTGATGGTTTTATGGATGTTGTCCAGTTTCACCCAGCTTATGCTTATGAGGACTTTGTGCAAGGTATCCGTCCGCAGAGAAAAAATGGAGAATTAGACTACCCGTTGGTTGATGGACGGTTTTTGGAATTTTGTCAGAAAGCAGGTAATTGTCAGAATATTTGTGTTTTGATTATTGATGAAATTAACCGCGCTAATGTGGCTCGTGTTTTTGGCGAATTGATGTATTTATTGGAGTATCGTAACGAAGAAATTTCTTTAGCATCTGGGAAAGTTTTCAGCATTCCAGATAATGTGCGGATTATTGGTACAATGAATACGGCAGACCGCTCAATTGCATTAGTAGACCATGCTCTGCGCCGTCGCTTTGCTTTTATTTCTCTTTACCCAAACTACGAAATTTTACTTCGCTATCACGCTGCAAGTGGCTTCCCGGTAGAGGGATTAATTCAATTATTAAAACAGCTAAATCAACAAATTGGAAATTCACATTATGAAATCGGTATTAGCTTCTTTCTGCGTTCCGATATAAACGCACAAATTGAGAGTATATGGAAACTAGAAATTGAGCCATATTTGGAGGAGTATTTTTTTGACCAACCGAGTAAGGTAAATCAGTTTCGTTGGGATAAGGTGAAGCAGCAAGTTGGTCTATGAGTGCAGTATCTCCACGAATAATTGAGTTAGTTGAATATGTTCCGGTGTTTTTGGCGCGATCGGAAATTCCCGATGCGGTGGGGGAAGCTTTGTGGCGCAATTATGAGAAACAGGTAGCTGTGGATTTCCCTTCTCCTAAGACTGGGTACCGATGGCGACTGACTGCACGAGGATGGGTGGGACATATTCCGTTAACGCCTGATTTACACTTGGCTTTGCGTCCAAAAGTGCAATTGAGTAATCTCCTGGGGATGTTGGAGTATGCTTATGACCTGAAGAGTTTTCGCTTTTTAGAAGGGCTGTTTGATTGTCAAAGTTTGTCGGATTTTTATGAGCGATTGGCTGAGATTTTAGCTGGTCGAATTCTTAACCGAGGTCGTCAAGGATTTTATTGTGCTTATCTGCCAAAAACAGAGGATTTACCTTATGTAAGAGGACGTATTAATGTACGGCAAGTTATTAGTAAATCTTGGGATGTTAAGGTGCAGTGTGATTATGAGGAACACACGGCAGATGTAGAAGAAAATCAGATTTTAGCTTGGACTGTTTGGTGTATTGCTCGGAGTGGTTTGTGTACGGAACGGGTGTTACCGATTGTGCGCCGAGCTTATCATTTGTTACAGGGTTTGGTGACTTTGCAGCCAAAGAGTCCGCAAGTTTGTGTGGGGCGACAGTACAACCGTTTGAATGAAGATTATCGGTTATTGCACGCGCTTTGTCGATTCTTTTTGGAGCAAATTGGGCCGAGTTATGAGATGGGGGAGCGAGCGATGTTACCCTTTTTAGTTGACATGGCGCGACTCTACGAACGGTTTGTAGCTGAGTGGTTGAAAGCACATCGGGAAACTATTTTATTGCCACAGGGTTTAGATATTAAATCTCAAGAAAGATTGTACGTTTGTGAAGGGAAGGATATCTATTTTGATGTTGATTTGGTGTTGCAAGATATAGCAACGGGGGTAGCTAAATATGTGTTGGATACTAAGTACAAAGTTCCTACTGCTCCTGCGTCGAGTGACATTGCTCAGATGGTAGCTTATGCTGAGGCAAAGGGGTGTGAAGATGCGATTTTGGTGTATCCGATGGCTTTAGTTGAGCCGTTGGATATTAGGGTTGGTAGGATTAGAATTCGGAGTTTGACTTTTTGTTTGGCAGGGGATTTGGAGCAGGCGGGTTATAGTTTTTTGGGCGATTTGCTTTATACAGACATTCTCACAAAGAATATGTCGTAGCTGAAAAAAACCTATTAAATGCTGGAATTCAACCTTAGAATCCCCTTCAATAAAAAAATGATTGTCTTCCAGTCAGGCTTGTTAGCAGCAAATGGCTCTTTCAACTCATCTACCCATAGCAGCTTTAAGCCGCTCTATTTCTTGGATCATTGCTTCTCGGAACCTTCTCTCTTGATTCAATGCCTCCACTAACTGCTGAGTGTGCTGGTTAAGGCGGTTTAATTCTTGTTGTAGTTGCTGCCACTGCCAAACGGTGGGCTGGTTAGTTAGTGGAGGTTGAGTTATAGACCCTGTTGGATAACCTCCACTAACTACTGAGTGTGTTGACGTGGCGGTAGCCTTCTGCTCTTCTTCCTTTAACGCCAATAGTTCTAATTGCTTAATTCGTCTGGTTAGAACTTGTATTTGATTGCGCCGTGCAATTGCAGCTTCAGCACGCTTGTATTTCGGACTTTTACGGATACCGAGATAACGTTTCATCTTTGCGGCTTTCTTTTTACCAGAACTTCTCGACTTGGGAGCAGCTTCCATCAGGCGGTAGTAAGTGTAATGCTTGCCACCTGGTTTGGGAACCACAAAACTCGATATCCAAGTGTTAGGTGCGGCTACTTCCCCTTCGGAAAAGATTTGTTCAATTTGTTGATAGAGGGCGGCAATCCGGGCAGCGATGTCCATATCTCGTTGGTTAGTGGAGGAAGTTTGATTAACTCTATTATATCACCTCCACTAACTTTGGGGTAGGGTTATTGTGAGCGATCGCCCCTACCCAAATGTGGTCTGACCAAGGATAATAGATTGATTAAAGCGAAACTGATTAGCTTCTTTCTTATATTTGTAGAACTATGCTCCATGCGACACCAAAATACTCACTGCGAGACTACCAAATTGAATGGATTGAAGAAATCTTTGCTTCTTGGGCAAAAGGTGCCAGATGTGTTTTAGCACAGTTACCCTGTGGCGCTGGCAAAACCATTTGTTTCGCCCATATATGTAATAAATTCTTCCATCAATCACAAAAGGTTTTAGTCATTGCTCATCGGATGGAACTGATTACTCAAGCCGCCACTAAATTAGAAAAGATTGTTGGCGTACCTGTTGGGATTATTAAAGCTGGTATTAAACCTTTTCCCGATCGCCCCATTCAAGTAGCATCGATCCAAACCTTAATTAGACGCAAACAATTACCAGAAAATATTGGATTAGTGATCTTTGACGAAGCTCATCACGTCACTGCTTCCTCATATCGTCAACTAATTGCTCATTACCAGGACTCTTTAATTCTCGGAGTTACCGCTACACCCAGACGCATTGATGGACAGGGATTTGCGGAATTATTTAACGAGCTAATCATTGGTGTTTCTACAGATAAACTAATTCGCGAAGGCTATTTAAGCAAATTTCGTTTGTTTGCTACCGAGAAAACTATTTCTACTTATGGAGTAGCCAAAAACGATAGAGATTTTAATTCCAGAGATTTAGCTTTAGCAGTTACTACCCAAGTAGGGATTTCCGAAGTTGTGCAAAATTATCTCCAATATGCTGCTAAACAACGTACCATAATTTATGCGGCTTCGGTACAACATAGCAAAGATATTGCTCAAGCTTTTAGAGAGAAAAATATTCCGGCTGAACATCTTGATGGAGATACGCCTATCAATGAAAGGTTTGACATTCTCGCTCGCTTTGCTTCCGGTAAAACCCAAGTGTTAACTAATTATGAAATCCTTACAGAAGGTTATGATTGCGAACATATTGATTGTATCTATTGTTTGCGACCAACTGAAAGTTTAACACTTTGGTTACAAATGGTCGGGCGTGCATTGCGAACTAGTGAAGCCAAATCTGTAGCGACGATTATAGATATCACAGATAACTGGAAAAAGCACGGTTTACCTGATGATAATTATCAGTGGTCGTTAGAAGCTATTCCTCCGGCTACTCGTCATATTGGTTTACGAAAGTGTGAGTTTTGTTCTCATATTTTTAGACCTTTAGAACATGAATTAAAAGTAGTTGAGGCGGAAATAGACGAAAATGGTTACATCATTCGCCATCATCGTGCTATTTGTCCTGCTTGTGGTAGTGTTGTGACCTTTTCTACTAAGGAAAGAGATGGTGCTACACATGGCAGAGTTAAAGTACGCTTGGCTGTGGGTAGGATCACCGAGTTAGTGGAGATTAATCTGCAATCGACTTCATCAATTATTAACCAAGTTTATCGCTTCATCAAAACTCAACCTTCTATTTTGACACCAGAGAAGATTTACAGTGCTATTTTCAAGGAGTTCATTGAAATTATTGATAGTTTCACGTTGGGAGATTGGCGGAGGATAGTAAAGTTAGTGGAGCCAACTAATACCATATCCACTAAAATTGCTTGGGATTTATACCAAGAAGGAAAAGTTAGACATCAAAACCGATTAGCTGCTTTAGCTGCTGTGGAAAAACGTCAGTTATTAGAACAACAAAAGCTCAAAAATCGAAAATCAAAATCAGAACAGGTAATTGCTACTAAGGCGGGTGTGACTACTTTACCTGCGGTTGGTAATCCTGATGTGCAAAAGAAATATGCCAGTGCGTGGAAACTGTTTTTGTCGCGATGCAATCATTCAACAGCAGATTTCTTACACCAGAATGCGGGATTGTTTTCTGTGCAGGATAGTGCTGATTATTGTAATGTTTCTATTGCTTTACGCAATGTTCCTGAACTCAAAACCCAACGAATACATCTTAAAGAATCTGAATTGTCTGCTGCTTTGACGGAAGTTTTTGGCAAAAAGGCTTTTTTGATGTTTCGCTTAAGTAGTTAATGTTAAAATTTCCACAAATCTATAGCAACAAAAGTGATTAAATCACTAAATTTTCACAAGAGATGGAAACACTGTTATTAGGTGTCAAGCAATAATCAGTTTTGCACTAAACTTTTCCCTATAGAAGTACTTCACCAAAGCGATTAACTAATAAGGTAGCTAATCGATGGGTAAAAATAGTAATCATTTCTTCATCCAGAAGGCTAAAACTTGTTTGCCACCGTTCTGGAGGTGAGCAATAAGTTGTAGAATGTAAAGGAGCTACATCTGGTTCTTTTTTCGAGCGTATTTCCGCTCTCTGAAAGTCATATTTCCCATTTTGTCCTTGTTATACAATTGAATTATTCCGATTTTTGGCTTGCCTGACTTGGGTCTTATAGGCAATCCCAGGTAGCTACATAATCGATACTTTTGCTGAGCAAAAATCAATTTATCTGGTTGAAATATCGAATGATAATAAGCATCAAAAGGAATATTTAAACTTCGGTCAGTTAACCACACTTGACTAGATAAGAAAATATCATTCCCCAGAATAATATTATAAGAAATTAAGTCTTTATTTTCCGAAATTATTTGAAATTCTTGAGTAACATTATTCCAGAGAAAAATACTACACTTATCCGCTTTTGTCCATTCTTTAGCAATATTCTCAGCTTGGATTACATTGTAACTTCAACTAAAATTTTTTGTAACTAGATTAAAGAATATCTAAAAGCAATTGTAAATGTTGGTTGACAGGAGCGATCGTATTTGCTGCCATCATCCCACTAGCAGCTACCGCAGGCAACCCAATCCCCGGAAAAATTGAATCTCCACAACAAAACAATCCAGATAAAGGTGTAGTCGCACCAGGAAATAACCCTTTACCTGCCATAATTGCTGGCCCATAACTACCATGATGGCGACGTAAAAACCTGGCGTGAGTCAGGGGAGTACCTACCAAAGTTACTTCTGTACGATCGCGAATATCAGGAATAATTCTTTCTAAGGCTTGCCACATTACCTCGGCACGTTCTTGTTTTAACAAAGCATATTCTTTGCTGTTCCTTTCCATTCCTTGCCAAATCGAAAAAGGTTCATTACCTGGTGTATAAACATGAATAACGTGCTTACCTGCTGGTGCTAAAGATGAATCTAAAACCGAAGGAATTGATATTAATACGACATTTTGTGGCGCAGTTATTCCTCTATCCCAATTATTCACTACAATATAGTGAATTCCCAAATCTTTCTGTAATCCTGTAGCATCAATTCCTAAATGCAAGTGCATAAAACTATCACATTCAGGTATTGCTTGTTGCTGTTGAACATATCTTTTTGGCACAACACCTTCAGGAATTAGTTTCAGAGTATCCCAAATCGAAGCATTAGAAACAACTGCTTTATTTGCTGTAATTTCTTTGCCATTTCGCAATCTTACACCGACAGCCCGATCGTTCTTTACTAAAACTTGCTCCACATGAGCATTTAAAATCAATTTACCCCCATGTTTAGTTAATCCTCTTACCAAGGCATCAACTATTGCACCACTGCCACCAATGGGATAATCTAACTTAACATTGGGACGATACCAATCTGCAAACATGAATGCTACTTCGGCAGCAATTGTACCATTTGCAGGTAATCCTGATAGCAAAAAACATAATAAATCTAACCAATTACGAATAAATGAATCTGTAATTACATCATCAATAATTCGGGAAAATGGCCCGGTTAATTTAATTACATTGGTGGCGTTTTGTAGAAGAGATGGTGCGAATTTACCTACTGTTAATACTGCTCCTAAATCGTAGCGGAGAGCAGCGGGAGGGAGAGCGAGCGCGCTCTTACCCAAAGGTGCCATAATTTCTTGTAGTTTACGCCATTGAATTACAGCTTGTTCTCCCCGAAACTTGTACAATATTTCACAAAATTGATCGGCACCAACTTGAGCATCAAAATAACCTTCTGGGAGATAGCAACCCCAAGTATTGTAATTTATGCAGGGTAAATCTTCCCCAATGGCATCTAAAACTTGGCGTAAAGGATTAGGAGAAGGGCTGTAAGATAAACCAGAATATAATGATGGCCCAGATTCAAATTTATAGCCATTGCGTTCAAAAGCATGAGCCGCACCACCTGCTATAGAATGGCTTTCTACTACCGTAACATCGATACCATAACGTGCTAATATTGCCGCACAACTTAAACCGCCAATTCCGCTACCAATTACGACTACTTCTGTATTGCTCATAAATAATAATTGATTACTAGACCTTTTTCCTGAATGATAAATCTTGTAGGTTTTAATTGCTAGCTGTTAACTCTTAAGTAATCGATTCTTGTTAAAGGAAAAATTATTTGCTGTGCTTGATTTGATTCAATCTCATAAAGATGACTTTCCCATTACCAACGTACAGCTAGACAAAACTATTATAGCAGAAATTGAAGATTCGATCGCTCAATTAGAAAACTATGACCCCAATCTAATCCTTTAGTAAATGCTATTTCTTTACTAGGGCGATAGATTCAGGAATTTGTTAAAATTATGTAGAAAAGAGAAAGGAAGCCAAACAAAATGACAAATATTCAATCAATAACAACTGCAATAACATCCCTTTACGAACAGGATTTTTATCTATGGTTACAAACAAATATCAATTTATTAAAACAGGGAAAGTTTACCGAAATAGATCTAGAAAATTTACTAGAGGAACTGGAAAGTATGGGGAGAAGCGATAAAAATGCTTTAAAAAGTAATTTAAGGGTATTTTTAATGCGCTTACTCAAGTATAAATATCAGCCGGAAAAGCAAACAAATAGTTGGCTTTACACCATTATAGAACATCGTATACGCCTTGAAGATGCTTTCAAAACCAGTCCGAGTTTATATCGCTTTTTTGAGGAAATTTTTAGTGAATCGTATCAAAATGCTAGGAAACTAGCCGCAGGTGAAACAGGTTTATCTATTGAGATATTTCCCCCTGAGTCTCCCTTTACAGTAGAAGAAGTTCTGAATGCTGATTTTTTACCTTCACAGAGCAACGCTCCCGAAAATATTGAATAATTGAATGAAATATCTTTAACTTTCAGGAGCATAAATTATGCAAATTACCCTCGAATTTCCTGAAATTCACCCTGATTAAAATTAACCGAGTATGTACCAGGAAATTTGTCTGAAAATAACTGTTATTTATTGACAGTAAGCTTTTTAACAAGAGCAGCAGTTTCTTCTGGTTTTCCCTCTGAGGGAAACACTAAAACGCTCTTAATTTTAGGATTATTCATCAGTTCTTTTAACCGATACAACTGCTCGTCTGAGATAGCTACTCCTTCATATTTCTCGGCATAAACTAGCTCTTGGTTAAAATTAGCATCGTTATAAGTTTGAATGAAAACTCTATACACCTTACGGTACGCTTCGCGAACGGCATCCCAATTTTCCCAATCAGCCGCAAAATAACGTTTACCCCAATAAGGATTATGATGGCATAAATCGAAACTAACATTTAGATTAGCTTTTTTCATGTCATCTCTCATTTGCCTGACAAAAGTTGTTAAATGGGTGGTGCGATCGACTTTCCCCGGTAAATCAGCATGATAACCTAAGTAATCATCCCATTGAACTGCATCAATTGTAGGATACTTTTGGACAAATTCTACTAAGATTTTCTTGAAAAGATTAGCAACTTCTGGTATCTCCACATCTAGTACATAATGTTCGATACCTGGATAGGTTTTATCAACCCCTGGTACAATCCATCTTTTAGCAATTGCTTCATCAAATATAGGGCTATTTTTGTCAATTTTAATCCCCTTTTCAAAATAAGCATGGACTTGCATTCCCTGCTTATGCGCCTCATCAATCAACCATTCTAACCATTGCTCTTTAAATTGGTTGGGACAACTTTTATATCCGAATGTTTGTTGCATTACATCGCTTTTATACATTGTACAACCGTTTCCCCATACTCCATGAATAATTGTATTTATTCCTTGAGAGCTATCATAACGAACTCGTTCGCGAATCGTTTTTTCATCAGCATTATTAGTTGCTTGATACCGACTTAAATAAATTCCTCTAATTTCCTTTTTCTCCCAAGCTGTTTGAGTTGATGGTGATTGCTTAGGAGTTACTGGTAATGGTGTAATTTGTGGTTTATTTGTTGCTGTCGGAGTCGGAATAATTCGTCCTACGGGAGAATTAATAACAGGTGTTTGCTTTGTCGGTGCAGGAGTTAAATTTTCCGGGGTTGGCTGTTGATTATTAAGTAGAAATTTGCCGAGATCTACCTTATCAATATTGGTAAAGCCCCAATAACCAAATCCAAATAAAACTATGATTAATGAAAATGGAATACTCGCACATCCACATCCATTGTTTTCTTTTTTCGCTGGCATGGCAACAAATGATGCTACATTAAAATACTTCAGTTTGCGATCGCCCTATTGGGCATTATTGTAGTAACGCTGAATACTACGCAGTCAGTAGCCATTCCCACAACTGTGTAGTTCTTTAATGACTTTATTGTGAGCAAAAATTAACTTCGTTGAAAGCCCGAACTAAAGAAGACCCAAAATCGTTCAGCAGAACAAGTTTTAATCAAGTAACCAACTCCTGAGTAGAATCGGCGCATTTGGCTCTGACGAGCTTTTAACCGTGATGAATTGGGGAAAATCCCATGCTTACTATCACGGTTTCTCACCATGCTGCTAACGTTGTCGGAATGCTTTCGCAACGTGCTATTAAAACTCTCAGACAAGCTGATTTTTGTGTAGTCAAGCAAGAAGGCGATTATGGATTTACGGGTAGTTTGACGATTCCTTTGTTACCTGAAGAAGGCTTGACTTGGCAAGGTGTGAAAAGCTGTTTAGAAAATTGTGGATATCAAGTGTTAATAGTTTGTTAGTTTTCACAAATCTATCCTGGCATGGCGTAAGAGCCTGCCGGGATTATTTTTTTATTGGGCTGTCACTGTAAAGGTTAATGGTTCTTATACAGAGCGCGATCGGGTCTCGGTGTTCTATTGCAGATTATGGTTTGGCTATTCTCAAGGATAACTCTCCTGGAACTCTCAAAAATATCCAAAGAATGCCTGGAAAAGTTAGAGTTATTCAAGTTTAACCAAAAACTTACTTTCTTTATAGGCAACAGGGTAAGTTTTGGGTATTCATTAGAGTAGAAGAGTTAAAATAATAGACTCTTTGCTTTATGAAAATTGAGTGTGGGCTTCAGCGATCGCTGTCTTGCCACTTCCAGGTTTACCAGTCAGGAGGAAGTAGCGAGAAGTATTGAATAGCCAATCATAAACCTTTTGGAATACCCACTCTCGACCTGTAAAGTTAGGGATGTGATCGCTGGCATACTCTGTGAAGCTGATTCCCGATTTGAAGTTCAGTAATGTCATGAGCTAATATATGTAGATAGCATCAAATCCACCAACTGCACACCTTTTGCAACTCATCAACCACTTCTGTCTCAGTAGCCTTGTCTCCAATTGAGGCAATAACTGGGGCTATAATTTTCAATTCTTGTAATGCTACAGCATGATCGCGGCTAGATAGTGAGTGTAGGGTTTGAAGCGAAGTGTTAAATATCTGGGTAGTTCATAATTGCAACACTTGCGGAATTAATACTAGAATTGCTTTAGCATACAATCCCACATCTTGAATTGCCAATACTATAGTGCTTTTTGAAAAAACTTGTTAGGCATTTTTCTGCAAACACATTCAAAACCGTAACAAGATGGTAATCACCTAGCTTAAAAATAGATTACATCTCTCTAATTGTTTGAAATAATATTTCCCTTTTAACTCAATTTTCACACCGAAATATAGTCTAACAGACCTGTCGAATGTGAGTTAAAGTGTTTTACTCTATAAATTTAGGAATAACTTTACTTCTTACTTCCACCAACGACCTACATCTTGAATGGCTTGAGTAGTTTCTGCGGTAGCAACTTCACCGCCTAAAGCACAAAGTACAGGAGTTAGAAACTCCATATCATTCAACAACTGAGGTCGGAGTCTATGGGAAAGAAAATGGAGCAAATCTTTCCAGAGGATGAATTGATCTGGAGCATTGACTAGATGGGAAGATAGCGCCGTTAATGCTTGAGTAACAGAATCTTCATTCTGAATGGATAGAGCTGCCTCTAGGGCTTTGGGAAGTGCCTCAGGCAGCTTCTCTGCTAGTACTATGAGGGCTTGTACACGATGGTATTCATCATCAATGGACAGAGCTGCCTCTAGGGCTTTGGGAAGTACCTCAGGCAGCCTATCTGCTAGTGCTATGAGAACCTGTGTACGGTATTCTTGGCTCTGAATATGCTGCACTACATCTATAACTTTGCAAAGCAGCTCTGAGGGCAGTTTGTGAACCAGTACTGTTAATGCCTGGACAAGAGAGTCTTCACGTTGGATAGATAAAGCTGTGTCTAAAGCTTTGAAAAGCATCTCTAAAGGTAGTTTATCTGCCAGCGCTGTTAGTGCTTGAGCACGACAAAAATCACTCTCAATAGATTGAGTTGCATCTAGAGCTTTAGGCAGTAGTTCAGTTGGCAACCTATTAATTAGCGCTGATAGCAAATCAGCACAAGAATCCTGACGCTGAATAGATTGAGCTGCATCTAAAACTTTAAGAAGTAGTTCTGAAGGCAGCTTGTCAATCAGCAATATTAATGCTTGGGCGCTATAGTACTGATCATCAATAGATAGAGCCGCCTCTAAAGCTTTTGAAAGTGCCTCAGGCAGCTTATCCCCTAATACTGTGAGAACATAAGCACGAAAGGTATCATCGTGGATAGATAGAGCTGCCTCCAAAGCTCGAACACACAGTTCTGGAGGCAGTTTATCAAACAGTGCTGTAAGGGCTTGTATACGACGGTAATCATCATTAATAGACAGAGCTGCTTCTAAAGCTTTAGGACGCAGTTCTAAAGGCAATTTGTCAAACAGCATTGTGAGGGCTTGAGCACGAGCTTCTGGATACTCAATAGATAAAGCTGTCTCTAGAGCTTTAGGAAGTGCTTCAGGTAGTTTATCACCTAGCGCTATGAGGGTTTGAGCACGATAATCTGTGTACTCGATAGATAAAGTTACCTCTAAAGCCTTAGGAAGCAGTTCTGGAGGTAATCTGTCTAATAGCGGTATAAGGGCCCCAGCAATAAATTCTCCACCATAAATGGATTGAGCTGCATCTAAAGCTTCGGGTATTGCCTCAGGTAGTTTATCTCCTAGTGCTGTGAGAGCTAGAACACGATAGTATGCGTCCTTAATAGATAAAGCTACCCCCAAAGCTTGAGAAAGTAGTTCTGAGGGCAGTTTATCTCCCAGTGTTGTAAGGGTTTGGGCACGGGAGGTTTCATCCTGAATTGACTCAATAGTTTTCAATGCTATCTGGAAAATTTGATATTTCAATGGCTCTGAATTGGGCAGTTGAGCTGCTAGTGCTGCCAAGGTATCAACCCTCTTCTGTAGGTCTGCAATCTGACAAGCATAAGCTAAAGCCTTAGCAGGTTTCCAGTAATTATGTTTAATGAGAACAACCATTAGCTCTTTTGGAATTCCTGCAAGTGTATTAATTGACGCTTTAATTAACGCATAGCGGCACTGTAACCCAATGCTTTTCCCTGGTTCGCGATCGTACGCCTCATCCGCTTGTGACCATGCCAGTTCCACATCTGCCAGAAATCCTGCTGTTTCTGCAAAGTCATCTTTTGCCTCAAACCAGGCATTGCGACCTTTTTTTTCTGCACTCAGCAGCAGATGCAACTGCTCAACCCGATTGCCCTGCACCAAATGTTGTGCTAAATGACGCAAGCCATACAAATCGATCGCCTTCAAATCCTGCCAAGACTCAGATTCTTTCTCAAAGCAGGCAATAATGAGGTCATGCTGCTCCTTCGCATCACACCAAAAATCTTGATTATGTTTTTTATCGAGCAAATACTCTCGCAGCGATTGGTGAAAAATCGCATAGCGCTTTTGTCCCTGCTTATCCTCAGCTTCATCCAAAAACTGTTGTAAAATACCGATCGCATCTTGCACCTGTTTAGAATCAACACCTGTAAACTTCACCAACCGTTCTTGAGTAACTGCCTCTTGAGTAACCGTCAGCGTTCCTAAAATTGACTGATAGCGATCGCTCCACTTGCGGAAGGGGCAGCGATGCCGAAGAAACCGTTGATACACTTCATTGAGGGTTTTGGGCAAGATAGACAGGTTTTTCACAGATAGCTCACCTGTGCCAATCCCATCCATCAGTAGGCGAGTGTACAGAAAGTTGCCTTTGGAAAGCTCTTTAACTTCCCGTACTAGGGTTTCAGCAGAAAGCTCAGCTTGCTCTAGTCGAGCCTGGAATTGTGACTCTGGCTGTACCACTAATTCCTGTACTCGACCTTGCACATATCGCTCAATATCCTCCAAGTTATGCGCCAACAGTTCCTCTAGCTTGTAGAGCTTCATCAACTCAAACTGTTGCAAGACTCGTAAATCTGGACGTGCTGTGAGGATAAACCGAATCCAAGAGGGTAGCCCATCTGCTTGAGACAAGGCTGCCAGCAGGGTTGCCATGTTGTCTCTTCCGGTTGTGGTCACTGCCTCATCCAGCGAGTCAATCAGAAGTATCTTCAGAGTTGGGAGGGGTTCGTTATGTTCGGCATAGAGGTCAGGGAGTGCTGCTAGTGGTGCCCGCAGCAAAATCCCCAGTTCGTCTTTGGGGTCGCTCTCTTTGAGATTCTCAATGTAAATGCCCGTCACCTGGCTATTGCTTAGGGAGTCAATATTGATGTTGACATCAATCCGCAGGTGAATCGGGTCAATCGTCTTTGCTAGAGCTTCACCGTAACGCGGCAGAGTTTTCCCCAGTTGAGCTGCCAGCGATCGCAATACTCGCCCTGGTCTAACTGTTTCCACATCCCCAGCCCGACAGAAGTGATAGGCGGCGATATCACTACGGATTTGGGTCAGTTCAGCCGCGATCGCACTCTTGCCAACGCCTGGTTCACCCGTCAGGAGGTAGAACTGCTCATTGCCCTGTTGCAACCAACCGTCAATCTGCTCAAACAGCCATTCCCGTCCGGTGAAGCGTTCGGTCAGGCGATCGATGTAGCGGGTAAAATCAATAGGAGCCAGACGATTGAGTGTAGAGGAAACCATTCATTTACTCCAGGTTCAGTAAGTACTCTCGCAACGAGGGATGAAAGATGGCGAAGGTTTCATGGGTGTTCTCACCTTCCCCAATGTAACCAACATCCAAAAACTGTCTCAGTCCCCACAAGTCTTGCCGCACCAACCTGGGTCGAATTCCGGTCAAGCTAACTAACTGGTCTTCAGTCAAAGGTTCCTGAGCGCTTGCTAATACCTTCAGGATTTTTTGGCATCGTTCCGCCAACTCATCGACAGAAAACCACTTTGATAAATCCTTGGCGTAAGTTTCAGCCAAACTCTCAGGCAAAACTGCTAGATTGTTCAATGAGTGTTTTCCAGCTTCGAGGTCATCGAGTAGAAATTGGACGTACCGAAAGTTACCCATTGAAAGCTGGGTCAACTCATCCACCAGTGTTTGGGAGGACATCTGAGCTGCTTCTAGCTGATTGTGAAAGGCGGGTTCTGCAAGTGGTTTCTGGATGTAGTGCCGAATATCTCCCAGATTCTGCTGGGACATTTCCTCCAGCTTGTAGGGTTGGAGGGGTTCAAACTCTCGCAACACTCTCCGATCTGGACGCGAGGTGAGAATAAATCGAACCCAGCATGGTAAACTTTCATCCTCCAACAAGGCTGCTAGCAATGTCACAATGTCTTCATCATCCTGTGCAGCGTCTTCGGTTGAGACTGCCACATCCAGGGCATCAATCAGGAAAACTGCTCGTTCTGGAGCAGGCTTGTGGCGCTCGTCGTAGATTTTAGGCAACGCTGCCAAGGGTGCCCGGATCAGAATATCCAGTACATTCTCCAAGTCTTCTTTTTCCAGGTCACTTGGATTCAGGTTTTCAATGTAGACTTCTCTAATCTTGCTATCACTGGCTTGCTTAACCTGGATTTTGACATCAGCTTCCAAGGTTGCCTTAATCGTATTGAGCAACGCTAGACCGTAGTCTGGCACAGTTTCCATCAGTTGAGCTGTAAGCGATCGCAAAATCCGTCCCGGTTTCAAGGTTTCCAATTCTGCGGCTTGACACAAGTGATAAGCAACGATGTCCTTGCGGGTTTGAATGAGGTGAGCGGCGATCGTACTTTTGCCCACTCCCGGTTCTCCAGTCAAAATGAAGAACCTTTGATTTTCTTGTTGCAACCATCGCTCAATTTCCTCAAAAACCCACTCTCGACCTATAAAGCCTTCGGTGAGTCTTTCGAGACCGCGCTCAAAGGCGAGCGCTTTTAATTGTGTTGCAACAGTTTCAGTCATCGTTTTTAGTGAATTGCACAGCTATTTCTAATTCCACCATTTCGTTACTTTATTAATAGCTTCAGATGTTTCTCTTAATGCAGGTATACCACCTATTGCAAAAATTAATGGCGTAAAAATTGCCAATTCTTGTAATAAACCTGAACGGCTACGCTTAGATAAAAAATGCAAAAGATTTTTCCATAAATTTAATTTATTTTTACTTCTTATTAACCGAGGTATTATAGTATTATAGGCTTCAATACGCAATGATACTTCATCAATTCTAGCAGTAAGCTCAAGAGCATTAATCAGTAAATTATCTGGCATGAGTTCTGTTAAATATAAACTATTAAAAGCTTCTATGTTAAGGTAACCTGATAACTCTAGTTGAACTTGAACGGCTTCTAATGCCTGCGGCAAAACTTCAGGAAATCTACCAGCTAAAATACATAAAATATAAGCACGCTCTTCTTGATTAAATTCCTCTAATGTTTCTAGTACCTGTGGCAGAAATGTCTTAGTTAACTTACTAACTAAAGACATTAAAACATTATAGTCACGTTTCTCAACTGCTACGATAGAAGCTTCTAGCGCCAGCGGCAAAACTTCAGGAAATCTGGTTCTTCCGTACTTACTGTGCTAAATTATTAGGGAAGTGTTAAGCATCAAAGAGATGAAGAATAGATTACTGACTAAGTTGCTAAACCTACCAGGAGTTATAGTAGAAGAAAGTCAAGAAACAGAA
>NZ_JADEWG010000349.1 GCF_015207735.1 [Phormidium] sp. LEGE 05292 | reverse complement strand
AAATGACCATAGCAGTCGGACGCGCCCCAGCAGAAAGAGGATGGTTTGATGTCCTCGACGACTGGCTCAAGCGCGATCGGTTCGTATTCATCGGTTGGTCTGGAATACTGCTATTCCCCTGTGCATACCTAGCACTAGGCGGATGGCTCACCGGAACCACCTTCGTCACCTCCTGGTACACACACGGCCTAGCCTCATCGTACCTAGAAGGCTGCAACTTCTTAACAGTAGCCGTATCCAGCCCCGCCGACAGCATGGGACACTCCCTGTTGTTCTTGTGGGGACCGGAAGCCCAATGGAACTTCACCCGTTGGTGTCAAATGGGCGGATTATGGCCGTTCGTAGCTCTACACGGAGCTTTCGGATTAATCGGGTTCATGTTGCGGCAATTTGAAATTGCGCGGTTAGTGGGGATTCGTCCATACAATGCGATCGCCTTTTCCGCACCAATTTCGGTATTCGTCAGCGTGTTCCTGATGTACCCCTTGGGACAATCCTCATGGTTCTTCGCACCCAGTTTCGGAGTCGCGGCAATTTTCCGCTTCATCCTATTCCTGCAAGGATTCCACAACTGGACACTCAACCCCTTCCACATGATGGGAGTAGCAGGCGTACTCGGTGGAGCCTTACTCTGTGCCATTCACGGCGCGACAGTAGAAAACACACTGTTTGAAGACGGCGAAAGTTCCAACACCTTCCGCGCCTTCAACCCCACCCAAGCCGAAGAAACCTATTCTATGGTGACAGCCAACCGTTTCTGGTCGCAAATCTTCGGGATTGCGTTTTCTAACAAACGTTGGTTACACTTCTTCATGTTATTCGTCCCAGTCACAGGCTTGTGGATGAGTTCAGTAGGGATTGTCGGTTTAGCACTGAACTTACGGGCTTACGACTTCGTATCCCAAGAGTTACGTGCGGCGGAAGACCCAGAGTTTGAAACCTTCTATACGAAGAACATTCTCTTGAACGAAGGTCTGCGGGCTTGGATGGCTCCTGCTGACCAACCCCATGAGCGTTTTGTCTTCCCTGAAGAAGTTCTCCCTCGTGGTAATGCTCTGTAA